>WQXD01000344.1 GCA_009785015.1 Oscillospiraceae bacterium
CAAAAGCGCGAAACGGGCGTTCTCCGCTTCCAGATAGGAAGCGGCGCATCTGAGATAGAAAAGCCTGTCCTTTTTGGGAGCCAACGGCTGCCCGGCGGTAAATTCGGAGTAGGCCCCGTACAGCCGCCCGAAAACGGCGGGATCCGCTATGTCCTCCTGCGTGAGCCGGAACCCGGGCGCCGGCCGCCGCGGCGGGCGCCTTGTAATTTTCTTTGCGGCGTATACGCTCCTATACCCGAAGCGCGAATAAAAATCAAACAATTTGGGATCCCCGCCCTGCGGGAACAAAAAGATCGCGTGCTGCCCCCTGCTTTGGCACAGTTCGGCCGCGTAACCGACCAGAGCGGACATATAGCCGCGGTTTTTGTATTCCTGTTTCGTGGCGGCTGCGAAAAGATAGGCGCAATCCCCGAGAATTTGCCCCTTTGAATACAGCGGAAAATCTAAAAGGTACAGCGCGGAAACCACCGCGCCCTCAACTATCGCCGCGGGAGCGTTATGCCCCGGGATCATGTACTCCTTCAAAAAGGAGGCTATAAAGGGCTCATCGTCGCCAAACGCCTCAACCCAGAGCTCCTTCAGCCCGGACAAATGCGAATAATCCGCGAGCGCTATATCTATATTTCCCATAATCCGCATCGGTTGGCGCAGAGCGCGAATAAATCTTCGCCCATTTCGAACTCGCTTATCGGGACAAGGGCGTCCCCTTCGCCGCGGCAGCACCCGACGACGTCCCAGCCCAAATACCCGGCGGCGTATTTGCCCGCTTTGTGGCACCGTTTCAGATATTCGGGATCCATTTCGTGGATGTCTTTTTTCTGCCGCGTCTTTTTTGCCCTTTCCTCCATCAGCCCGAGAGCGACGTTTGGGTGCATGTCAAAAAAAACCGTCAGATCCGGCCTCGGTATTTTCAATTTTTCAAATTCGTAATCGCAAAGCCAGTCCAAATAGCCGTTCCATTCGGCTTCCGGCAGTTTTGAGAGCTGGTGGATCGCGTTGGAGGTGGTGTAGCGGTTGGCTATTATGACGCTCTTCGGCCTGTCGTGGAACTTTTTCCAGCCGGCAATGTACGATATATACCTGTCCGCCGCGTAAAACGAGGACGCCGCGTAAGCGTTTACGGCGTCGGGGCTTTTCCCCAATGCGCCCCCCAGATACAGCCTGACAAGCGAAGAGCTTTCGCTTTCGTACACGGGAAAAGTGAGGTACAAAACCTCCCGCCCCGCTTCGCGCAGCTTTTTTTCGAGGATTTTGGCCTGCGTGGTTTTGCCGGAGGCGTCTATACCGTCGAAAACTATCAGATGACCCATATTTTTTCACCTTATTATAAAAAAATTTAATTTTTTTGAATTTCATTTATATATTAGTTATATTTATGGTATATTATATAATATACAATGGACGCAGATATGAAGAAAATATTAAAAATCAATCAAATTAAAAAAGGAGAATGAAAAATGAGCGCGAAAATGCCGAAAACATTTTATCCGGACAAAGTCGAAAAAGTCGAAAACCTGAAACAGCTCTGGGAATTCAACAAAAGGCAGTACGGCCCCCAGCCCTATTTCACATACAAAAAAAGCGGCGCGGCGATCACCCTGACATATGACGACATGTACGCCATAATTCAAAAAACAGGCGCGGCATTTTACAAAATGGGGCTGATGGGGCAGACTGCGGCCATTATCACGGAGACCCGTTACGAGTGGCTGGCCTGCTATATGGCGACGGTGAACGGCAACGGCATAGTTGTCCCCCTTGACAAGGAGCTCATGGCCGAGCAGATACTGAATTTTCTGGAGAGGGCGAAGGTAAAATGCGTGATCTATTCGGGTCAGTTCGCCCACATCATCGAAGATTACGCAAAATGCGCCGACAGGCCCCAAAAAACCGCCGATACATTTATCAATTTCGACCTGGAGCCGGAAAAAGAAGAGCTGCCGGAATACAAGGATTTCGGGATATATTCGTTTGAAACCGTTTTGAAAACCGGCGAAGCGGCGGCGGCCGAAAACTGCACCGCTTTCGCCGACGTCGAAATAGACCGGGAAAAGCCCTGCGCCTACCTGTTCACCTCGGGCACCACCGGGACCAGCAAGGCGGTCATGCTCTCCCAGAAAAACATATCCTCGAACGCGTACAACGCGGCGAGCTGCGTCATGCTCCGGAATCACGACGTCATGGTTCCGGTTCTGCCCATCCACCACACCTATGAGAGCACATGCACGATATTCGCCGCCTCCATGCTCGGCACGCGTTTGTGCCAGAACGAATCCCTGAAAACCGTGATGCGCGATTTCAAGACGTATAAGCCCGACAAATTGGTGCTCGTGCCGCTTTTCGTGGATACATTGGTGAAAAAGATCTGGGACGAAATAGAAAAGAAGGGCAAGACAAAGACGGTGAAAACGGCAATCAAGCTGAGCAATTCGCTGCGGAAGGTCGGAATCGACCTGAGAAGGAAGCTCTTCAAGGAAGTCTTAGACGCGCTGGGCGGAAATGTGAACGCGATAATATGCGGGGGGGCGCCGCTCAACCCGGAGCACGTGAAGACGATGGACGCATTCGGGATATCGATCTGGCAGGGCTACGGCATAACCGAATGCTCTCCGCTCGTGGCGGTAATACCCGAGGGGTTCCACATGAAGAAAATGGGGGCGGTGGGTTATCCCGTGTTTCAGGACGAAGTCAAAATCGGCGAAAAGGACGAAAACGGCAACGGTGAAATACTCGTAAAGGGCGACAATGTCATGGTCGGATATTTAGACGACGAACAGGCCACCAAAGAGGTGTTCACCGAGGACGGCTTCTTCAAGACGGGCGACATAGGCTACACCGACAAGGACGGGTTCGTGTATATAACGGGGCGCAGGAAAAACATCATAATACTGAGCAACGGGAAAAACATCTATCCGGAGGAAATCGAGGAGTATCTGTTAAAAATCGAAGGGATAAAGGAATGCGCGGTGATCGGCAGAAAAAAGGAAAACGGCGACGACGTTCTGGCCGCGCTCGTTTTCCCCGATATGGAGCTTGAAGCCTTCGCGGGCAAAAATCCCGGCGAGATAGAGGCCGACCTCAACGAAAAAATAAAAGAAGTCAACAGGCAGCTGCCGGTGTTCAAGCAGATAAACGAAGTGGAAATCCGCAGCGAGGAATTTGAAAAAACCACGACCAAAAAGATCATGAGGTACAAATTAAAATAGGCAAAACTTTAAAAAATACAGAAAGGAGCCGCATTCATCATGTTTGAAAAGATAAAAAACCTTCTCATCGAAAATATGGGGATCGACGAAACGCTCATAACGCCGGAGGCCAAGCTCATCGCGGACCTCGAGCTCAATTCGCTCGAGCTCGCCGAGTTCATTCTGACCTGCGAGGAAGAATTCAAAATCTCGATAAAGGACGAGGACCTAAAAAAACTCGTGTGCGTCGGCGATATAGCCGATTATGTGGAAAACAACGGCTAAACCGGGGCGCGCCTACCGGGTCAGATATTCTTTGTACATATTCCGTGTTTTTTCGTCCGCCGAGGCCCAAACGGTCACAAAAGCGTCCCCATATTCCACATTTGAAACGGCGGCGTTTTTGTACAGGTAGGCTATATCCCCCCGGCTTTTTTGGTCCGCCGGAAAAACAAAGACCGCAGGCTTTCTAAGGCTCTCCAACACCGTTTGTATCTCCGCCAGAAGGCCGTCTGTGCCCTCGCCCGTCAGGGCCGATATATACACCCCGGGCACTTCCTGTTCCATATCGGCCATGGCGGCCATGTCGGCCTTGTTGTAGATTGTCACAATCGGTTTTTCGGTTATGCCCATTTCAAAAAGCAGCGATTTAGCCACCTCCAATTGGTCCCGGTGTTCCGGGTCGGACAAGTCCGCGACAAGCA
>WQXD01000345.1 GCA_009785015.1 Oscillospiraceae bacterium
ATTTGGTGATTTATATTAGGAGAAAAAGTCATGGATAATTATATGCAAATGTCTACATCCGTAAGGCATAACAGAATAACGGGTACATTGTTCAGCGAAATAATAGATATGCTAAAAAAAAATGAAGTCAACGCATTACAGGAAGAATGCGCGTTAGTATATTGGGGTTCAAGAATAAAGCCTGAACCGGCGTTATTAATTGATATAAAAAATATCAAAAACATAAATGATTTTAAAGAAAAAACAATAGACGATTTAGAATATGTGCAGCCTGATTTTATATTATTTCATAAAAATCTTTATGCGGAGAATAAAAGAAAAACGAGAACGGCAGGATGTCCTGATTTAATAGTTGAAGTTTGGTCTGACGGCAACACCGCCGAGGAGAAACAGTTCAAATATAATTTATATTCAAATTCAAACAATACCGAACACTGGTATATAGAACAGGATACAAATGAAGTTAAATGTTATTTAGGAAAAGAGGCTTTAGCAAACCAGTCAATAAAAAATATTCTGCATACTACAAATGGATTGAAATTTGATTTGCGCTATTTAGCCATTTAACCAAAATGGATGATATACAATTTTGTCAATGGGAATCATATTTCGCGTCGTTTCTTAAAAAGGATTGAAATTATGACCGGCAGAGAGCGCATATCGCGCATATTGAGACATCAGCCCGTGGACAGGGTGGGTGTGTATGAGCAGTTCTGGAATGACACATACAAAAAATGGACGGCGGAAAAAAAGATCAAAGCACCCGATGAGCTGCCTGAAAGGTTCGGTTTCGATATAATGAGCACCGGCGGCATAGACCTGACCGCCGATATCGGTTTCGGACGGAAGGTTGTGGCGCAGGATGAGCGCACAATAACCTACTTGGACGGCAACGGCGCTACCTTTCGCTGGCAAAAAAACCGCGAGGGCGTCATGGAGCATATGAATTTTTCGGTGACATGCAAAAAAGACTGGGAGAGGCTCGTAAAACCGAAGCTGACCCCGGAGCCCGGACGGGCAAACTTCGCCCATTACAGGGACGCGAAGCGCAAAGCCGAAGAAAACGGGCGTTTTCTCGCTTTTTACTGCGGCAATGTGTTTTCATATATGACGTCCGTGGCGGGGCATGAACACATTTTGTGCGGTATGGCCGAAGACCCCGGATGGATCGGGGATATGTGCGAAACATATGCCGGCCTTCAATGCGAAATGCAGGATATGCTGTTTTCAAAAGAGGGCTGGCCGGACTGCTTGTGGTACACTGAGGACTTGGGATTCAAGAAATATCCCTTCATGTCCCCCGCCATGTTCGACCGTTATATAAAGCCCGGGTATAAAAAAACTTTCGGGCACTGTCACAAAAACAATACGCCGGTGGTTCTCCATTCCTGCGGGTTTATTGAACCTCTGATTTCCGGCCTTGTCGATGTCGGGCTCGACGCCCTTCAGGCGCTCGAAGTCAAGGCGGGCATGGATATATTGCGCATATATGAAAAATACGGCGGCGCACTCGCCCTTATCGGCGGTATTGACGCCCGCGAAATCGAAAGCAACGATTTTGCGCGGATAAAAGCCGAGCTTGACGCCAAACTGCCGGTGCTGATGGGTAAAAACGGATATGTCCTGCACAGCGACCACAGTATATCCGATAACGTGGAATACGAAAGTTTTGAATATTTCATGAATTACGGAAAAACAAAAGGCACATACTAAACCAAAAGTAAAGAAAGAGAGGGCCATTATGAAAACCGCAAACAGACAAAAACTGATTATATCCGTCTTGATTTTGGCAATAAGCGTAAATTTTTTTGCGGGGTGCGGGCCAAATACGCCGGCCCAAAATACAAAAGACACGGTTTCACCCGATTCCGGGGCTCTTGAAGCCGAAACAAATCCCGCCGCAAAAGAAAAACCGTCGCATTACGAAGCGGATTATCTGCCCGAGGCAAATTACGGCGGGTACGAATTCCGTATGGTGAGCCCGCCGAACGGCACCTGGAACCTGATCAGCTTGGAGGCGGATGTGGAGGAGGAAACAGGCGATATCCTGTACGACGCCATATACAAGAGAAACAGGCTCATCGAGCAAAAATATAACATAATATTCAAGGGTATCGTACTGAATTCATATGACGCGTGCCTGAGCAGGTTCCAAAAAAGCTCGCAGTCCGGTTCGGACGATTTCGACTTGTGCATGATGATTCCCCAGCAGGCATGGCCGCAGGCGCTTGCGGGAAATGTGGTGCCCACAAACAGGCTGCCCTACCTCGATATTTCACAGCCCTGGTATATTCGCGCCGTGAACGACCAGGTGTCCATCGGCGGAAAACACTTTTTCGCCTACAGCGACGAGTGCCTGAATTTGCTCGAAATATCGTACTGCATACTCTTCAACAAAAAATTGGTCGCGGATCTGGGGCTTGACAATATGTACAATCTCGTAAATGAAAACAAGTGGACGATGGACGCGTTTTTCGGCTATGCGAAAGCGGCGACGGCGGATTTAAACGGCGACGGGGTGATGACCGATACCGACCGGTACGGAATACTCGGTATGTCCGCCACGGTGTATCCCCCACTGTGGCAGGCGGCCGGCATAAATATCATAGGCAAAAACGCGGACGATTATCACGTATTTACCGGGGACGACGCGAAAGTTTACGACGTTTTGGGCAAAATTTACGAAAACCTGTGCGTCGGGGACAAGATATATTTTGACGGATATTTCGACAAATCCTCGGCGTTTGGAAGTAAAGACGGCCTGCAGGTCGCCCAGAACCAGTTCGCGGCCGGTCACGGCCTGTTTTACTCCGACGCGGTTTCGCTCATTCCGCTGCTCAGGGCGATGGAAACCGACTTCGGGATACTGCCAATGCCCAAATACGACGAAGCGCAGGCCGAATACTACACGAGCTCCAAGGGCTGGATAAACTGCGTCTCCGTGAGCGCGACCGATCTCGAGCGCACAAGCGCGATCATGGAAGCGCTCGCCGTCGAATCGAAGAATTATACAGTCCCCGCATATATCGAAATCGCCCTGCGCACCAAATATTCGCGCGACGACGAATCCCAACAAATGCTCGATATAATCGAAAAAGGCAGGATACTGGACTTGTCTTTCAGCATATACGGGGGCATAGCCGACAAATACTGCTTCGCTTTTGTCGAAAAAAACGGCAATTTTGCCTCTTTTTCCGAAAAGAATATCGGCGCGATAAACAAAGAGCTCGACAAAGCCAACGAAATGGCGCGCGAACTCGATTGATTATTATTTTAGAAAAGGGGATAGATAATGAACGAAAAGCAGCGTTTCAACGCCGTTCTCGACGGCGTTTGCCCGGATCGCGCGCCCTGGTATGCCGACATGGGCTATTACTACCACTATCTGTCGCAGACAAATCAGCTGAAACCCGAATGGAGCGGCGAAGCGGGCTATTTCAATATGTGCCGCGAGCTCGGCTGCGGCGTCATGTATTACGGGCGCCACCCCTTCGATATACATCAGGGCGGCGGCGTGGAATACACCGCGCGTACCAAAGGGGACACGACGTATTTGCGCTGCGATACGCCGGTCGGCACGCTTGAAAGCATCCAAAAATACTCGCGCCGGTCCTATTCCCACGGCATAACCAAGCATTACGTCGAAACCGTCGAGGATCTGCGCGTCATGTGCCATATATACGAAAATATGCGCTATGAAGCCAATTTCGCGCCGTATGAACGCATAAACGAGCTGATGGGCGGCGACGGCGTCATATTCAGCATTCCGCCGATATGCGTCTCGGCGGTGCAAAAGCTGCTGACGCGCTGGGCGGGCGTCGAAAACA
>WQXD01000346.1 GCA_009785015.1 Oscillospiraceae bacterium
GACGCACGCTCACGGGGGAAACCAGATGGTGCTCGAAATGGATACCTGCCCCTCGATAGCCGCTACCGAATACAGTTTCTTTGAATACGATTTCGCCAGAAACAGCTGGGACGACGAGACGAAAACCATGACGGCGCGCCCGATGAAAATGCACATGGAACACAGCTTCGACAATGAAAAATGGCGGCGCGAAACCTGGGTCAAAGACAACCTGCTCGCGCGGCCGAAAGTCGAAAAGTGGACGAAGGAATACAAATTTGACCGCTACGCGAGCGTGCCCGAAATGCCTTTTGAAATCGAGCGCTTCCATTTTTATACAAAAGCGGAGTATTCCACAGAAAATAAGTTCGCCCATATCATAACCCTGACAATCGGCAAAAAAGCGTTTATACAGAGTAAAAAAGATCAAAAATACAGCTGCGCCGTAGATTTATTCCAAAGCGCGATAATCCCCGCGTCATTCGGCGAGTATGAAATCATATCCGGCGACGGCGGATTCTGCGAAGCTGTTTTGATGAGATGGAAGAAAGGATGAGCCATGAAAAATTTTAAAGTAATGTCGCAAACGGTGCTTTTATTGACAATCGTTTTGATTTTCGCCGCCTGCTCCGCAAATAATTCGCCGAACAATTCAAATGAGGAAACCGGTCAGACCGAAGCCTCCGATCTCCAAAAACCGGATGCGGCCGTCGAGCGTCCCCATATCCCCGAGGGGACCGGTTACGGCGGCTACGAATTTACGGTATTGAGGCCCAAAAGCTATATCGGGGAACATTTCGACGACGAGGTGTACGCCGAGCAGGAAAACGGAGAACCGCTGAACGACGCGATATACAAAAGGAATATGACGGTTGAAAATCTGCTGAATATAAAAATACGGTCTTTGACCGCCGATGCCGACACGCTGCAGGTGGCAGGCTACGCGAAAAAAATCATACAGGCCGGCAGCGACGAATTTGACGCGGTTGTCGGGGCAAACTGGACGCATATTTCTCTTGTCCAGGCGGGATGCCTCCGGAATTTATACAATATACCGAACTTGAACATATCAAAGCCGTGGTGGGACCAGAGGGCCATCGCGGAGATGTCGTATTTAAAAAGCAAACTGTATTATATAAGCGGCGACATAATGTATTACGACAAATACGGGATAGGCATAGTGTATTTCAACAAACGGCTCTTCGGCGAAAGCGGCCTCGAATATCCCTACAACAAAGTGAAAAACGGAACATGGACCATAAGCGAGTTTTCAAAACTCATAAGGGATTTTTCGCGAGATTTGAACGGCGACGGCAAAATGGACGAAAACGATCAGTGGGGAATGCTGGAAAATACCGGAGCGGTATATCATTTTCTGATAGGATGCGGGGAAAAAACAGTGACTCTCGACAACGAAGGGATACCCTTTATCAACACGATAACCGAAAGGCACGTCGAAGTTGTGTCGGCGCTTTGCGATTTGTTTTCCGACAAGAATATCACTTTGCTCGCGGGTTCGAGCCAGCTGAGGCATATACCAAACCCGTATAACGACGGGATATTCAAAGTTTTCAAAGAGGGCAGGGGACTGATGTTTTTTGAAATGATCGGGACAATACCCACTTTCAGGGATATGGAAGACGATTTCGGGCTTTTGCCGCTTCCCAAGTTCGATGAAAACCAAAAACAATATCACAGTTTCACAAGTTACGGCTGGGCGACTTCCTACAGTATCCCGGTGACAAATTCCGAGCTTGAAAGAACCGGTATGATACTCGAAGTGATGGCGGGTTATTCGGGCGACACCATAATTCCCGCCCTTATCGACATTTCGCTCAAGTCAAAATTCGCGCGCGACGAAGAATCCGCGGAAATGCTGCAGATCATATTCGACACCAAAACATACGATTTGGGAGTTGACTACAGCTGGGGCGGCCTGTATGACGTCTACGGAGAAGCGGCTCAAAACGGGTTTACCAAATTTGTCTCTTCCATGGAAAAGCAGATTCCGAAAGCCGAAAAAGACATGGCAAAAGTGATCGAGTTGTTCGACGAACTTGACTAACCGTTTTTTATCAAAAAAACAAATACGCGCTCCATTGCTCCAATCAGCCTGTTTCTCCGCAAAATGCTTTTGCTCTCCGCGATTTTAAAATTGTTTTCTGCGAGCAGGCGATGAAGGTTGTCCATACTTTTGTTTCCGTCCGCCTGTGAAATATCGGAGTATTGCAGCAGTATCGCCCCGTCTTCGGCCAAATGCGATTTCGACTGGACAAAAAAATCGGTGATGACCCTGTAACCGGGATCGTAAATCGCCGCCTCGTAGATATTTTTGGGTTCTCCCTTTATCCACGGGGCGTTGAAGATGATCGTGTCGAATTCGCCCTGTATTTTCCCGAACAAATCCGAGCATACGACTTCTGCGACGGAGCCGAAACCGCAGCGCGCAATATTTTTTTTCGCGCATTCCGCGGCTTTCGGGTTGATATCGGCGGCCGTCACGGACTTCGCGTTTAATTTGGCCGCGAGTAGGGCGAGTATTCCCGTTCCCGTTCCCATATCGAGCACTTTTTTGTTTTCCATATGGTTTTTAAAATACAAAAACATCTCCGGAACGCTTTTGTCAAAGGGCACGTAGACAAAAGGCGCGATATGTATATTCGCGCCGATGAAATCGAAAAATATACCTTCATCGGCCCTTTTTATGTCCGTCAGTATCCGCATATAGCGCCTTGCGGGCAGCAGATAACAATGCTCGCCGACGTCTTCCGGCAGCCAGTCCAGAATCTCGTTTTTTCCGCCTCCGGAAAAAAGCGGCATTTCATTTTTGCAAAATAAATAATTCAGCCGGTGCACCTTGAATCTTTTTACGGCGGCGCAATTCATCAACAGGCCGAACGGCCTGTAATAATCCAAATCATCTTCGGCGGCAAGCTTGTCTTCGTAATGGTGGATATACCACAAAATCGCTTCCGCCTTGCCGTAATCCCCTTTGAGAACCACCGTTTTGTTGTCCTTTATTCTGGCGAATATTTCGCTGGGTCTGGCATCGGTTTCACATATTTCAACAGCTTTGGACGTATCATAAATATCGCCGAATTCATCCAATACATTTACATTTTCCATGCCGTTTATATCTATCGGTTTCATATAAGTTTTACCTCGTTTCAATTGATAATTTAAAATTAGGGAAAGGTGACAAAAAAATGAATTACAGAAAATTATTAGGTTTTTTCCTGGCGCTTCTGATTATATCATTTGCCGCGCTCGCGGCTTGCGCGCCCGCGAAACAAAAAGAGGACGCAAACGCTCCGGCAAAAGAAAATCCGCCGGGGGAAAACCTTGACGATTCCGGCGGAGACGGCGGCGATTTGGAAGCGGAGAAAAAATACGAGTTTCCAAATCAGAATTACAACGGCTACAAAATGCGCATATTGACCCCCGACCAATGGTGGGCCATGTCGACTTTATGCGCCGAAGAGGAAAACGGAGACACGCTGAACGACGCGATTTACAAGAGAAATATTTTAATTGAAGACAACCTCGGCGTGGAGATCGTGGAGGTGCTTGTCTCGGGGCCGGAATCAAGGGCTAAAAAATCGATCCAGTCGAATACCGACGAATACGACGTGGTATTTACGGATTCGGCCCAGGCGGGCAATCTCGCAAGCCAGGGGATGTATCTGAATTTATACGACATTTTGGGGCTGAATCTGGAAGCGCCGTACTGGAACCAAAAGGCGCACGAATCCGCCGAGCTTCTGGGCAAGCTGTATTTCACGACTTCCGACGCGAATATCATCACAAACGACGCCATCTGGGTATTGTACTTCAACAAAAAA
>WQXD01000347.1 GCA_009785015.1 Oscillospiraceae bacterium
GCCGGTAAACGTGATGTTTTTATCGTGCAGCAAATCGAATAGGGCGGCTTCTACAACATAGTTTGCGCAGAAGGTACCGAAAAATTCGTCGCTGTTGAGCCTTTTCGGAATATATTTACGCACGGTATCAAAGGAACGCTTATTAAGTGCCTCTTGTAATTTATTAGACAATTCGATTACAGGGGACAATACAGCGACAAGTTTTCGGTATTCATTTTTGTTTTCGTCGAAAACGGGGACTTTAATTATATATTCGTCACCGTTTTTTTCGATTTTGCCTTCTTCGATAAGCAGAGCGATATTATGCGCTTCTTCGGAAATGAACATCGTATCGTGACCGAAAAACTCGTCGCCATAATACAAATTACGCAATACATTAGCCGTTGCTTTGTCGCGGCGGTCTTTGAACAAAGGCGTAAATATATAATACTCCGCAGATTTATCAAGAGAATCATATATGTTCCAACTCAATCCCCCGCCGTTCGAGCCTATTTCGGGTCCAATGTCTTCTGTCTTGCCAAGAATATACCAAGATTTATCAGTTCCATTAAAAGGCAGTTTCGACGTATCGAAAATATTGCCTTTTGTTTCTTTGCCAACGATTGTAATAAGCGTGAGTATCAGGTTATCAAAATCCTTTTGACAACCGTGGAAACCTAAAGCTTGAATGTCGGCTTTTAAACTGTACAGCATTTCCAAGATTTCAACGGCTTTTTCTTTTACAAATGCCAGATTGCCACGATAAATGTCCCTTGTTTGCGCCCCGTCGAGTATCGGAAAATTCGTCTGATACTTGTTGCCGGATTTTTCAAGTGTTCTTGTCTCAACCATTTTTTCGATTATATCCTCGACATAATCCGCCGATGTGCCCAGCGCGGACGATATTTCCGTCACGGTGACGGGCTTTTGGTAAGCGAATATGGCGATATTTTTCGCGAGCAGAGTTTCAAGCGCCCTGTCCGCGCCCTCATAATTTCCCCGCCAGTCCGGTTTGCCGACCCACCCGCCCATGCTTACAAATAGTTCCTGCGCTTTTCTGTAACCGCTGTTCATGTATTCCATTGTTTCAAGCTCCTCTCTGATTTGACTTTTTGATTGATTCAGCCGCCATTTTACAGAGGACAGGGGAATGGAAAGCTCGCGGGATATTGTGTTGTAATCTTTTTCTTCGATATAGTGCATCACGGCGACGTCGCGGTAATTTTTCGCAAGATATGAAACGGCGCGCCTTACATTGCATATCTCATCGCTTTCGATGTATATATCTTCGGGAGTTTCGTAACTGATTCCGGCTTTGTCGATGATAAAATTTTCCTCTGCGGGAAATTCCCTTGAAGGTTTTACCGACCGCATATAAACATTTCTCGCAACGCCCCACAGCCACGGCAATATTTTATTCTTGTCTTTTATTTTGTGATATGAGCGTATCGCGGATAACACTATGTCCTGTGTCAAATCTTCCGCTTTGTAGGCGTCGCGGGTCCGGTTGTATGCGAATTTGTACAGCCGGTCGAGCTGTTTGCACAATATATCGCTTAGTTCTTTATCCATGTCCCCCACCTTTGTTTTTTGGCGTTCTGTATATAAAGTCTTTTGAAAAGAGTGTTTGTTAGGCGGAATTTTGAGTTATCGAAATAAAAATATAAAATTCCATTGATTTTTTGTCAATAAAATGATATAATAGGTCAACACGACAAAAAATTTCGGAGGAATTTTACCATGAAGAAAATACCGGCAACAAATAGTATAATATGTCAAAATAACGACCATGTGTTTAATTATTACGGCTGGCCTACCGTGGCCCGGCTTCCCGACGGGACTTTGGCGGCAGTTGCTTCAGGGCACCGGCTCGGGCATGTATGTCCTTTTGGGAAAGCGGTGATGTATTACAGCCGTGACGAAGGGAAAACATGGGGCGAACAGATTATTGTCATTGATACCCCTCTCGACGACCGGGACGCCGGTATAGCCGTATTCGGCAGCGGAAACGTCATTGTCACATCGTTCAACAATTCCGCCGCCGCTCAGCGGAATTATGCCAAGCAGAAATCAGGCATGGAGCTTTCGCTCATCAGCTCTTATCTCGATATAATCGAAAAAACACCGGAAATAGAACAAAAATATCTCGGCTCCACATTCAGAATAAGCAAAGACGGCGGATATACTTTCGGAAAACTTCAGCATTCACCCGTCACAGCGCCGCATGGTCCCGTCGTTATGCCCGACGGAAATCTTTTATATGTCGGCAATAAGTACGACGGAAAATCGAATGAAGATGATTGTAAGATAAATTGCTATAAAATGAATGATAAAGGCGAATTTGAATATCTTTCTTCCATAGACGCATTGCCGTCAAGCTGGGAACCTCATGCGGTTGTCATGCCGGACGGCAAAATAATAGTGCATATACGCACGGAAAACGGCGGCTTATTCACGGTATATCAGTCGGAATCCTGCGACGGCGGCAAAACGTTTACCACACCTCATCCGATAGGACTCGACCACGGTTCTCCTCCTCATCTCTTACTCCACAGCAGCGGCGTTTTGATATCGTCTTACGGATACCGCCGCGAGCCGTTCGGGCAAAGAGTAATGTTTTGCAAAGACGGCGGGGAAAAATGGGAAACGGATTATATTTTGAGAGATGACGGAAACGATGGGGACTTGGGGTATCCCGCCACTGTCGAACTTAAAGACGGTTCTCTGCTGACAGTATATTATCAGGCGGAAAAAGGACGCAGCAACTGCGTTATTATGCAGAGCATCTGGGAACTGCCCAAAATGATATATAAATGATTAAAACACCAAATAACAGAGAACGCAATAATATAACCATATTCCTGTTATTTACGGTTATATCGGGTGTTGCCGCCAATATATTGTCGGAAGGATATATACAGGCATACTTGATGAAACTCGGATTTGATACGGAAGGCATAAGAAATTACGGTATAACGCTCCAAACCGTATCTATTTTCGCGTATATGATATTTATGCGCCTGCCTCCGGTGAAAAGCGGGATAAAAAAGAAATATGCCGGCGCAATACTGTTTACCGGCATATTTCCGTCGGTCCTCGCGGCGGCAGGCTATATCCCCTCGTTTCCCGCGATATACATGACAATATTGGTTGCGGGCGCGTTATACGGTTTTTTGAATTCATTCAGAGTGGTTGCGGAATTCAGTATGCTCCCGCATCTTTTTTCACGAAATTTGTACGGTACCACTGTCAGTAAGGCAATGGTTGCAGGCGGCGTAATAACCGTGGGTATATCCGTATTTACAGGTTTTCTGTTTGAATATAACGGTTCATGGGTATATGTTTTTTTATTTGGCACTGCGGCGGTTGTACTGATCATATCCGCTCTTTTGGTTATGTCATACAAATTTGAAAACGGCGAACCTGCCAAAGCTCCGCCGCGCACCGCGTATTTTGATTTGCTCGGGAAAGTCGCGTCGGCAAGGTATATGAAAATATTGTCGCCGCACTTCCTGCGCGGCATCGCGACGGCGGGTATGTATTACATCATACCGTCCGCTCTCGAAAATATAAATCTCTCCGACAACGAAATATCATATCTTATCATCATTTCGGTAGTATCGACCATGACAGGCAGTTTTATTTTCATGCGGTTAAATGACAAAGTAAAATCCGGTATAATGACGTTTATTTCTGTTATCGTCTGCTCTTCGGCTATGCCGTTTTTGGTTATATGCAAAAATAAATATTTATTTTACATATTGTATTTGATTTTCTTTATATTCAATATAATCGCATCAATAAGCATACCTACAGGCGTTTTGCGTTCGACTCCCGACGAC
>WQXD01000348.1 GCA_009785015.1 Oscillospiraceae bacterium
AAAGGCTTGACAAACACAATATATTGTGGTATAATATATATGTAATTGATTTTTGTGCGCGGTCTTAGGACTTACAAGCCGGTTGGCTTGTACCGCGGGGGTATCGCTCCTGCATTGCACACGTTGTTAAGTTTGTATGCAAGCGTTGGTTGTATAATTGCGCTCTTTTTTAAAAGAGGCTGATTTATTGCCGGCGCTTTTTATATAGATATTTTAGCCGAAAGGCAGAGAGGAGAGAGAAAAATTGCCGGATTAATATGATTCGTCCGGCGGCAAAGAGGGACCGATGCGTTCTAACAGAGAGATTACTGTAGACGCTATCGGTCCCTCTTTTTTTATTTATTTTACAAAAAGAAAAGGTAGGAATCACAAATGAAACGTAGAAAATTATTAGGAACAAACCTGACATTTCTTATAACCGGGACCCTCGCGGTACTGGCGTTCGTCAGAGGAGACGCACAATTCTGGTGTTTAATAGGCGTGTTCGCTGTTTTCGGCGTCTGGACGCTGATATTATCGTCGAAACAAGGCTGCGTCAGAACAGTGATTGACAAAAAACGGCATGTAAAAACCAGCAAAACTACAAGAAAAAATAAAACTGATTTATCTTCAAGCAACAACGGCGGCGCGCTGCTGCTTCATTTAAACTGCCGGATTTCAGATTATATAAAATCTGTATATCCTGAAGCGACATGGGAATGGGTCACGGAAAACCCGGAAACGCTCGCCACAGATTGCGGCACGGGCAGAATCCGGCTGTACGGCGCCGCGGATTTCAATTACGCGGACGTCGCGTTCGACCGGCTCGCGCGGATAAAATGCGAAATGGTGAGGATTGTTTCGTTTGATGATTTAAAGAAAGACGGCAAGCCTGAACAAGAATCCGAACCTAAAAACGAAACCCCGCCGAATCAGACGGTTAATCCTGAGACATGGTACGGCATACAGGGAAAAAGCATACTCGAAACGTGCGTTGCCGACCTTCACGCCCGCGGCCACGCTAATTTATGGATTAAAGAAAACGGCGATATATGCGTGCAGCAGGATAACTCCGAGGCTGTATACGATAAATTCAAGAATCTCCCGGGCAGAAGCTTATGGCAGCAGCTCGCCAGGATTATTGAAAATCAGGGGCTTTCAGCTTCCGTTATGAACGACTGCATAAAAGTGTCGTGGTAACGCCGTATAAAAAACATGGAAAGGATAAAAAAATCAAATGAAAACCGGAATAAGCATAATGGAAATGGCTGCCGAGATTGTGCGGCAGAACCAAACAAAAGCGGATTATGTCGTTGATACGCGCTGCTTGGAAATGGAATCCTACGGCGCGGACGTCGGCTTGAAAATGCTTGACAAAAACGGGACTGACGTAATCGAGCCGATGGACGTGAACCGTATAGCCCACAGCCAAATCGGAAATTATTTGGAAATCCCCGCAGCATATTATAACAAGATGCTGGCTAACGACCCGGGACTGCTGGCGCATAACGTAAACGAATGGTTCCGGCGCGAACCGAAGGAGAGAATGGTAAGGACGCTTGACGGGTCCGCGCGCGCTTTTTTGAGCAACCGTTACCGCCGCATAGACAACCATGAGATTCTTGAGGTTGTGCTTCCCATACTAATGAAAATGGAAGGAGCGCGGTTCGAGAGCTGCCAGATAACGGACAGCCGCATGTATGTGAAAGTGGTAAATACGCGCCTTGAAAAAGAAGTAAGCGCAGGCGACGTCGTGCAGGCGGGAGTCATAATTTCAAACAGCGAAGTAGGGCACGGCTCGGTCAGTATCCAGCCGCTTGTCATGCGCCTTGTTTGCATGAACGGCATGATTGTGAACGACGCGGCGGCGAAAAAGAACCATCTTGGGCGAGTGCAGACCGCCGATGAAAATTATCTGCTTTACAGCGACGAAACGCTCGCCGCCGAAGACGACGTTTTTATACGCAAAATACAGGATACGGTAAAAGCGGCGGTTGACGAAGCAAGATTCGATAAAGTGATTGATTTGATGCGCGAGGCGTCCGGCGAGAAAATAACGGCTAAAGACATACCCGCCGTCGTTAAGCTCGCAAGAAAAGATTTCGGAATACACGAAGACGAAGAAGCCGGCGTGCTTAACCAGTTTATTTTAGACAGCAACTTCACGCTGTACGGCTTGTCAAACGCGGTCACGCGCTACAGCCAGGACGTCGGGTGTTACGACAGAGCGACGGAATTAGAAAAGATAGGCTACGATATTCTGACGATGGGCAGAAACCGGTGGAACCGGCTGAACAGTCAGGCGTCGGCGTAAACAGTTAATATGCCTGAAAAGGCAATTAAAATATATAATAATTAAAATTTTTGGAGGATTAAAAAAATGGAAAGCAACACCAACATTAACACAAACAATAATGAAAACACAAACGGAGGAACACAAATGAACGCGACAAACACAAACGCGATGGAACTGTATAAAAATTTCCGGCTGCCTGAAATGGTTGACGGGACAGAATTCACAAAGGAAGACCTCGCCGACGATATGGACGGCCTTAAACTTAATTTGCAGAAAATTAAAATCCCGTCAGGCGGCTCTCTGCAGTTTGAAATACCGAGCGACGACCCGGAAAACCCCGATTATACGAAAACGATTGAAGGCGTCATCATCCACAACCATTCCGCCCATGCTTTTTGGGCGGAAGACAGCGGCGATGAAGAAGACGCTACGCCTCTGTGCTCGTCGTCCGACGGCAAATGCGGTATCGGCGAACCGGGCGGCGACTGCGTGACCTGCGCGCTCAACAGATTCGGAAGCGGCGCGAACGGCAAAGGGAAAGCCTGTAAAAATATGCGCGTGCTGTACGTGCTGCGCGACGGGGACGTCGTGCCGATTCAGATAACGCTGCCGCCGACGAGCATCAAGCCGTTCAACGATTTCTATAACATGGCGTTCGCTTTACGCCGCCGCGGCGCCTGCGGGAGCGTCGTGCAGATAAATTTGAAACGCATGAACAACGGCAAAGACGATTACAGCGTGGCTACTTTCAAAAAAGTATTCGATTTTGAGGGAGAACAGTTAGCCAACGTCATAAATTATGCTAACGGGTTCAAAAACATGATAAGAATAACGAATCAGGAAAAATCAGCGAACGCGTTAAGCCGTTCCGACGATGATACGCCTGTATATCAGGGCGGGAACGGCAACGGAGACCGCGTGTATATTACCGCCCCGGGCGGCGTCATAAACGGCGACGTTGACGATTTGCCGGCTTAAACAGTTTGATTGTTTTACGTTGAAAACCGTATGACAAAATGGTTTCAAAGGGATATTGCGGGATTTATTTCCGGCAGTATCCCTGTTTCTTTTGAAGGGGGGTGTGAAACGGTGAAACTGCATTAACAAAAAAACAACAGAAACTCGCGGAAAAGCATCACAAATTGGTTTACGCGTTTCTGAACGCCAACAGGCTTGCGGAAAACGATTTCTACGACGTGATAATCTTCGGGTTCCTTCAAGCCGTGAAAAATTATTCCGAAAAACCCGGGCTGGCGTTAAAATACGCGTTCTCGACAATCGCGTGGAACAGCATGAGGACCAGCCTGTCCGACTATTACCAGAAACAGTCAAGGCTGAAACGGCAAGCCGTTATTATTGAGTTCGAAACGGTTGCTGACGATGAAAACGGAGATTTATTATTGGATGAGGTTCTGGCCGTTCCGGATTCATACACGATGGATTTTGAAACCGGGCTTCTGATGGCTGAGCTCGCGTCTAAACTATCGCAGCGGGAAATGGAAATCATCAGGATGAAAATAGACGGCTACGGAATCAGG
>WQXD01000349.1 GCA_009785015.1 Oscillospiraceae bacterium
ATTATGGACAAATAAAAAGTGGAATGGCCGTTGAAGGACATGCTGAAAATAATATATTGATGGAAGTGCAAGCTAAAGAAAAGCTAATCAAGTATCAAAAAGCATATAAAATAACAGATTATGAAATTGACGTAATAAAGAATAGTATATCCGAATATAAAGAAAAATTAGAAAATTTAAAGAAAGGCGATTTATAAAATGTTTGAAATGACAGTAACGCATGGCATAAAAATACATGACAATCTTATATCTGTGGCAGGACCATGCTCAAACAGACATGAATTTAATAGCCGTCTCGCGGATGACGATGGAAACATTTATGAAGCACATATACCGTTAGGGAAAACTCTTGTATTTGATGATTCAAAAATTATGATTGGAATATTTGGCCAGTATAGTGTTGAATCGTTACAAGGCAAGACATTGAAAACCGCGGATTGATAACTTAAAAGCGAATAGCGAAGCCTGACGTAAAAACACGTTGGGCTTTCATTATGCCAAAAAACGCGATAGGAGAAAAAACATGAGCGTGCAATTCAAAGACAATTCGGCTGCCGTCAAAGCGCAGTTAGAAAAAAATATAGAAAAGGCGCTTGTTTCAATGGGTTTGCACTGGCAGAGACGGGCAACGGAATTAGCGACTGAAAACGAGGTAGTCGATACTGGGCGGTACAGAGCCTCGCTGTCATATATCACGCCTGCGCACGAAAGCGGGACTAATAAACAAGCCTCTTCGTCAAGCGCAAGCCAAAATAATGATGTATTGCGCGGGAGAGCGCCTGACAAAACCGTCATAGTCGGTTCAAACGTGAATTATGCGCCGTATATCGAAGAGGGGGCGCGCGGCAGACCGGCGCGTCGCGTCGTGGGTAATGCGATATTGTATTACAAAGACGAATACGAGGAAATCGCCGCAAAAATTTTGGGAGAGGGCTTTGGAGTGACGACGTCGTTGTAAAAAGATTATAAAGACGCTTAGCCGCGTCTTTTTTAATACAAAAATTTACGGTAACGCGGTTAACAGTGAAAGGGTAAAAATATGAGCGTAAAAGAAATTTTAAACGGCAAACTGGCAGATGGTGTTTCTGCCGACGAAATCGAAAAGGCGGTAAACAAATATGTCGGCGAAAATTTTGTCGACAAAAAGCGCTATAACGACAAATTGACGGAAATATCGGACTTGAACGGCAAATTGAACACGGCGACGGACGATTTAGCCGCGTCCAAAACATGGGAAGAAAAGTACAACACGGAAAAAACCGCCCATGAAGCGACAAAAAACAATTATACCGCCGAAAAAGAGGCCGAGAAGGCCGACAAAATTCTTTCGGCTTTCGCCAAAGAAAAAGGACTGAACGAAAAAGTCGTAGATAAAGCCGTCAAATTATTCGACCGCAAAAATATTGAGTTTGACGAAGACGGCAATATCAAAAACGGAGAAAAGGTTTTAGAACTGCTCAAATCCGATTGGGCTGACTTTTTCGGGGAGACAATACAACAGGGTTCAAACGTTGGAAATTCAAACGTAGGCGGAAATAAGAATTATGCCGGAAAATCCGCGACGGAGTTAATGCAGATAGCAAACGAAAATCCGGAGCAAATAAACGAAATAATGGAACAAATAGAATTAATGAATAAACCAAAAAAGGAGTAAAAATTTATGGCAAGCATTTTTGACAGCAAAATTTGGAATCCGCAGGTATTCGATAGATACCGCGAAACAATACCTTTAATCAGGACAAACGCGCTTCTGACAAGCGGCGCGTTCAAAAAACGCGCAGACTGGCCGACTATGTTTCCGGCACAGGCAGGCGGCAACAGAATAACAACTCCGTTCACGGGAAGATTGGATGGTGAAGCCGATAACTATAACGGTGTCAACGATATGACAATCGACACCATCGGTACATATCAGAGGGATATTATCGCAATCGGCAGAATGAAAGGCTGGGAAGAAAAAGATTTTACGTCGTCAATCACGGGAAAAGATTTTATGCCGGAAATAGCGCAGCAGGTGAACGAGTGGTATGACAATGAAAATGTAGGCGATGTTTTGGCGATTACAAACGGTATATTCAGTATGCCGTTAGACGACGGAGACACGCCGCCTGTACCTACAATTAACGCCCCGTTCGTTACATCACATACACATGATATTTCGGGATTATCCGGAGATTTATCAAAATTTAGCGAAACTACCATTATTACGGCGGCTCAAAAAGCCTGCGGCATGAATATGAATGTATTCAGTATCGCATATATGCATTCGTTTATAGTCGCTAACCTTACTAAAATAATGCAAGTCGAGTATATGAAATTCACCGATATAAACGGATTTACAAAAGATGTCCCGATGGCAACTGTAAACGGCAAAGCTGTTTTAATGGACGACAGACTGTATAATCCTACGACAGGCAATTATACATCATATATTTTGGGCGTAGGCGCGTTTGATTACGCCGATTTGCCTGTACAAACGCCATCTTCTACAAGCCGCGACGAAATAACAAACGGCGGTATATCTATGCTGCATACACGCCAGCGTAAAGTATTTGCTCCGAATGGGATAAGCTATACAATGGAATCGCAGGCCACTTTGTCACCCACAAGAAGTGAACTCGCGCTCGGCGAAAACTGGGAAATCGTACTAAATCAGGATAAATCCAAAACTATTGATATAAAGTCAATACCTATATCGAGAATTATATCGAAAGGTTAATTTATATGATTGGGAAAGGCGTTATTTTTACGGAGGGGCAACATGACTTTGAAACAAACCATATTAATGGTCAAATATCATGTGCGAAATTTTTTCAATAAAAACAACAGCGAATCCGAGCCGCCGGAAATATCGGAAAAATACAAATTGTTTCTCGCGTTGTGCAATGAAATCCACGAGTACAACAAAGATCCGGCAAATAAGCCGGGTCCATACACGAGCGAAACGGTCATTAATCTACATTCGTGGACTAAGGGGTCAAGAGCTGACGGAATTCCGGTCACTTGGGCCGATGTGTTCGCGGACAAGCTTGAACCTTTCAAGTTAATGTTTTCGGTGAGGTGATTTATCGTGATGAGCGATTATTACGAAAAGTTTTATATTCAGCAATGGCTTCCCAAACCGGGCGGGTTTGACGGGGAGATATTCGGTTGGAGCGACGGCGCGGAAATACGGGGCTTGTTTATTCAAGACACGTCAAAAGAAATGCGGATCGCCGAGGCGCAGGGCGTTAATTCTCTCGGTACATTTGCCACGGATATTAACGCGGCGATTAAAGAAGGCGACGTCATACGGCGCGAAAGCGACAATGCATATTTCCGTATTACGGGAGTATCTGTAAAGTCGCCCGTGCCCGCCATGGTCCAAATACAGCGTATGAACGCGGAGAGGACGGAGGTTGGAAAATGAAAAACATAAGCACGGCATTTCACGAGCTTTGGAGCGGATTTTATAACCGCTCCTCTCTTTTGCCAGATCCTGTTTTGATACCGGCTTATCAATCCGGTTATGCGATTTCAAGAGATTCGCAGGGGCGGCCGGTTGCGCCACCTTTCCCATATATCACGTATGAGATCGTGCGGCCGTCTTTTTCGGACTTCACGATCGCAACGGCGAATATATGGGATAAAGACCCGCAAAATCCGGGGTTCTTCGGTTTAGTAGACGATGTTCTCGCGCAGGCTGCCGAAAAGATACCCGAAGAGGGGATTATATTGGACGTCGGAGCTGACGGAACAATCGCGATATACAGATCAAACCCGTTTATTGATTATCTTGACGACCCCGACGATCAGGCGATCACGCGG
>WQXD01000350.1 GCA_009785015.1 Oscillospiraceae bacterium
GTAAGCGTCAAATAGAGGCGCGTCTGTACAGGCGCGAGGGGAAAGCGTATACTCTATCAGGACTAATAAATAGCTGTACCATATTCGACAACGCAACCGATTATGGAGCGTTTCAAGATGAGTACAGCTAGAAAAGAACTGAATTGGAGGATACAATGAGAATAGGGTATGTGAGGGTCAGCACAGATGAACAAAAAACTGAAAGACAGGAAACAGCACTAGTAGCTCTTGGTGTTGAGAAAATGTTTATAGATAAATCAAGCGGGAAAAATATGGAACGCCCTGAGCTAAAAAAGATGATGGAATATGTCAGGGAGGGGGACACAATAATAGTTGAATCAATCAGCCGTTTTGCGAGAAGTACGAAGGACTTGCTTGAACTCATGGAAAGGCTCTCGGGGAAAGCTGTTGATTTTATTTCTCAAAAAGAAGCTATTGATACGGCAACATCATCTGGGAGATTTATGCTTACGATATTTGCGGCGGTAGCGGAGCTGGAGCGGGAATATCTTCGCGACCGCCAACGGGAAGGGATTGAGATTGCAAAACAGCAAGGTAAATACAAAGGAAGAAAGCCCGGAGAATATCCGGACTTTCAATATATGCTCGAAAAAACTAGGCGAGGTGAAATCACCGCCGCGTCCGCGATGCGGAAACTTGGAATGAGTAAAACTACATGGTATCGTAAAGTTAAGGAATGTTCAGAACTTTTGCCTGCGGCGTCTCACCAACCCTGTGGGTTGGTTCGCAAGAAGGCAGCTAACGCCGCCCAGTTTCTTCCGGGTTCAGTATGATTGGAGATTTTTTATATCCGGCAGGGAGCAGCGCATCGATATTTTTCGGGTTTGACATATCTACATTTGGGGCTGTTTTGAAAACATAGCTAAGATATTCAAAAGGGTCTACGCCGGTTTCTTTGGCGGTTTCAACGAGGCTGAAAATAATGGCGGCGGCATTCGCGCCTCTAACTGAATTTGCGAACAAGAAATTTTTTCTGCTTATTACAAACGGTTTGATTGTGCGCTCGGCGCGATTGTTGGACAATTCCAAACGCCCGTCGAGCAAAATATTCTGTAGATATTCTTTTTGGGAAATCATATATCCGACAGCTCTCCCGAACTGAGATTTGGGTATAGTCCGTATGGTATCAATCCACGCAAAGAACTCGTCCATAACCGGCTTTAAGACCTCAAGACGTTTTTCATATTTTTCTTCGGGGGAAAGTTCTGCAAATTTTCGTTCAATTTCAAACATTTTGTCGCAGAATCGTTTTCCTTTTAATTCCTGTGTGCCGTCACGGTCTTCGGCTTTGATGATTTTCAAAGCGGAATCCCATTTTCGCCGTACATGTGCCCAGCATCCGACGACAGTAATATCATCCGGAAGGCTATGATAGGCTTCGTAACCATCTGTATGCAGATACCCCTTAAAGTTAGCCAAAAATTCTTTGGGATTTTTGGCTTTTCTGTTGGGCTTGTATTCGGCAAATATGATGGGTTCGTTGGTGTCGCCGCTCGTTCTGTATACCCACAGATAACTTTTAGACTGCGGGGTTTTATTTTCTTCATTCAGAACTTGGAATGTTGTTTCATCCGCGTGGGCTACGGTTTGGAGAAGTAGCCGACACTTCAATTCATCTGTAAGATAAAACAACCACGTTTCGGCAGAAAAAATAAGCCAATTCGCTAGAATTTGCCGCGGCAATAAAACACCCTTGCGCATCCATTCTTGCTCCTGCCTGTACAGAGGTACGCCCATTAAGCACCGCGAAGAACGCGGACGCCCGAAGGGCGGCGTTTCGCGCAGCGAAACGTGCTGAACAAAATTTTTGATGTGCTGTATAGGCAACCGATTCGGGCGAAGCGAAGCTTCCTTTTATTACAGGGTTGGGGGCTTTGGTTTTAATGACTACTGCAGGATTGGGAGCATTTTCGCATTTATTGCAATCAGAAGGTTCTTCACATTTGCGGCATTTGGAATTCGCTTCGCACTTACGGCAGATATATGTAGGCAACACAAATCTGCGAAGCATTACCCTCGCGGGAATAACTGTAAGTTCTTCGCGATACTCGTTGCCTAACGTTTCGGTTTGTGAATTGCAATTAGGGCAGATTTTTTCTTCGTCCGGAAGTTCACAAATAATTTCCTCCACGGGCAAATCTTTAGGCAGACCGTCTTTGCGGGTACGTTTTTTGCGATGATGTTCTTTTACAACTTCAAGCGGTGGCTCTTCTTCGGCTTCCGGGTTGACCACTGCGGTTTCGTCGGTTTCGCCTTCGATAGTAAGTTGGTCATATAAACTTTTTTCACTTGAAGCTCCAAATTTCCTTTTTTGAGACAATTTAAATAACTCTTCGTAGTGTTTTACGAGGGCTTCAAGCTCTTTAATTTTATTTTTCAAGTCTTGAATTTCATTTGCGGAAGAGTTGTTTTTCATGTCCTTCACCCATGATTATTATATCAAAAAAACCGCCAAAAATCAAGGGTTTGGCGGTTTTTTATCATGTTTTTTTGAATTTTTTTTATTATTTTTCACGCCCCGGGATTCAAAATTTCACGTCTTTTAAATTTTGAAACCAACAGTGTTCCGCCAATCAAGATTTCAAGTTCTCTGTATGTTAAATCCATTTTTTTTCGTCACCTACGCGATTTGGCCATTGAAAACGTCCTTTTTCCAGTCTCTTTGTATGAAGCCAAAATCCATCGCCGTCCCATTCTAAAATTTTAAGTATATCCCTCTGACCGTTGCAAAATACAAACAGGGCATCGTCGAACGGATTGAGTTTTATGCTTTCGCTCACAATCGTACTCAGTGAACTGCTGTTTTTTCGCATATCTGTTGCGCCGCACGCCAAATATATTTTTTTTCTCTCTTTTAACATACCGCCGCCAACTTTCCAATAAAATTTTCCAAGCACTCCGAAGGATAACCGGCATCAGCTTCAATTACAAGTTTGCCACAGCGTATCACTATTTTGGAGTAGGACAACACGGTTTCTTTCGATTTATTTTCTTCTTTTATTAAAATGTCTCCGTGAGAAGAAGTTGCAGGAATCGCGGTCGTTGGCAAATGACGTCGCTTTGCCGGCAACTCAGATTCCGGCGATTCATCTATGTTAACTTCAATCCATTTAGACTCGGCGGAAATGATACACGGCGTAATATCTGTATTCATTTGGCGACTTTCATCAATTGACTCTTTCATATCACTGTCCGAGTTCAGCTTCGTCTTTAGTCGCTTTTCAGCCGATAGCATCGAATTGGGATTTATTTCGTTTTCCCTGCACCAACCTTCACGACTCATTCCGCTGGCCTGTTTTTCATTAATTAAATCAATCCATTCTTTTTCGCTGCGCTTCGCGTTGTGCGCCGGCACTAAATGGGTGTAACCGCACATGGTTTTATGGTTGATTCCATTTTCATCGCACCACACCCTTAACGATTTTCCACTATTCCGATACTCCCTAACAAGTTGCTCCCAGTCAGCTTTTTTTCGCTGTTTCATCATAGCCCTCCTTAACGATGGTACTGGCTTAAAATATTATATTGCACCCATTCGGCACTTGTTTCACCAGTTCCTCTGGAGTATACGCTTTCCCCTCGCGCCTGTACAGACGCGCCTCTATTTGACGCTTACTTTCTAAACTGTTTAATGCATCAAATAATATTTTTGAAAGCTTTTGGTTGCTGTTAAGATAAAAATGACTGATTTCCCACGGGGCAATATCCGGGAGAGATTTTTGTACAATGCGTCGATTCTTACGGGGATAATAATTGTTTACCATGCCAAGTAATTCAAATA
>WQXD01000351.1 GCA_009785015.1 Oscillospiraceae bacterium
ACTGCCGTTTTGCCGTCGCAGGAGGTTGAAATAGCGTCGGCAGTCTGTTTATCCTTGAGTTTTTCGCGTTCGGCGGTAAATTCGCCGTTGCTGATTTCTACCGTATAGAACGGCTCTTTTATAAAGTTTGATATTTTATTCTCACGCTCGACAATCATAGCAAGCGTCGGCGTTTGTACGCGCCCGATACGGAGCGCGGCTTCATACAGTACGGAGAAAAGACGGGAACAGTTCATGCCCACCGCCCAATCTGCCTGCTGACGGCACATAGCTGCATGGTAAAGATTATCATAATCCGCGCCGTCTTTAAGGTTACGAAAACCGTCAGCGATTGCGGATTCTTCCATACTGCTAATCCACAAGCGTTTTACAGGTTTTTTACAATGCGCGTGTTCGTAGACAAGCCTGAAAATCAATTCCCCCTCGCGTCCGGCGTCGCAAGCGTTGATGATACAGTCAACGTCGGAGCGTTTCATAAGGTCACAAAGGATTTTTAACTGCTTTTTTGTGTCTTTGTTAGCGGTATATTGCCATATATCAGGCAGAATCGGCAAATCCTCATACCGCCATTTCGCGTATTTTTCGTCGTAGGCTTGCGGCTCGGCAAGCCCTAATAAATGACCGATACACCATGATACTACATAGCCGCCGCCCTCATAACTGCCGTCTTTGCGGCTTTTCGCTCCGAGTACGTTTGAGATACTTTTTGCGACGGACGGTTTTTCGCATATAACTAATTTGTGGCTCAATTTTTATTCCTCCCGTTAAATTTAATAAATTATGATATGGAAATTATATTTCCAAGCGCTATACTCATTTTCGGTAATTTCGCCGTTTTTAAATTTTTCTGATTCCTGCTGCCATGCGCTGAATATATCAAGAAGCGCAGAATATACACCGCTTTTAGACTTGTCAGGCATTAAACATAAATTTCCATTGACGCTGTTTATTTTTAAGCCGTATATATCTTCAAGTATAAACAGCGTATGAGCTAAACCCGCAGAGCTGTCAATATCAGTGCGTTCAATAGCTTTCGGATTAACCTTTAAAACATCGGCGATTTTTATAATAATTTTTTCTTTCGGCGTTCTCGTACCCGATTCATATTGTGCTATGCGAATATCCGCGCTTTTATCATCGAAGCCGACTGCTAAACCTAATTCTTTCTGCGTCATGCCGCGCATTTTTCTAATCTTTTTAATTTATTTCCTATTGACATAAATACTTCTCCTTTAAATTTTTTAAATTTTTTATAGAAAAATTCATAAAAATGTGATATAATATATATTGAATACACTCGATACTATTTAAAATAGTATGCGGAGGAGGCGAAATGATTGTTTATCACGGAAGCACCGTTGCCGTCGAAGCCCCTGCAATCTTGAAAAGCGAACGAAAATTAGACTTCGGCGAGGGTTTTTATACAACATTCAACCGCGAACAAGCCGTGCGCTGGTCTGAACGTGTGGCGGCAAGACGGAAAACTGATGTCCAAATTATCAGCGAATACGAATTTGATTTAGAAGCCGCAGAAAAAGAACTGCGGATTATTCGCTTTGAAAAACCCGACGAAGCATGGCTTGATTTCATAAGCGCAAACCGCGTAGGTCGAGGTGTGCCGGAAGCCTATGATATTGTTATAGGAGCGGTCGCAAATGATTTAGTTTTTGCCACGATTATATTATTTGAGCAAGGGTTTTTAGACAGAGAAGAAACAATCAAGCGGTTAAAAGTACAGGAATTATATAATCAAGTTTTATTCCACACGGAAAAATCCCTGCGATTCTGCCGATATATACGGCATGGAACGATAGGAGGGAGCTAAATGGAAAAAAGCAAATTCGCCGCCATATTGCCGATAATTGTCGGCGGCTTAACGAATAAAATCATTGAAGAAACAAGCATGACCGAAGATGAAGCGTTTGAAAAACTGTATAATTCGGAGTTGTATACCGCTCTCGAAAGAGAAGAAACAAAAGTATGGTACTACAGCGTTCATTTTCTTTTTGATTTATACCAAGACGAAATGGCGACGGGCAAACTTGAACTCCCCGATTTTTAGGAAAGGAGATTTTCTATGGCGGAAGAAGTCAGCTTCAAGGCGTTCTGCCTTGAGCAATATAAATATGAACACAACATGAGCGGGAAAGCCACATTTGATTTATTCAAAAAATACGGCGTGTTAGATTATCTCGGTAAATTTTATGATGTGCTTCATTCGTTCGGGGCGCAGTACCTCGTTCAAGAGATAGACCTTTTCATAGCAGCCCGCCAATCGGCAGAATAGCAAAATAAAAAGAACGCAACAGCATAAAGCACCGTTACGTTCTTTTCATATTTTCCCTGCTATTCCGGCTCTTTTTCTGCGTCCTCCTGTTCGTCGTCGGTATATTCGTCTGAATCGACGGTATATATATAATCGTCGTCGCTGTCAGCTTCGTCGGTTTCTTCCGGCTCGTCCTCAAACTCCATTTCCCCGCCGCCGTCCTCATCGGGTATATCGTCGTCCTCGTCGTCCATTCCCCCCTGCTGTTTCGGGCGCACTATCTTCATATAATAAGCCCCGCCGCCGACTACCGCCATGCCTATCACGACAAAAATAATCATACCCGTGTTGCCGTTTTTTTGTGCTGGCGGGTCATTATCTTCGTCCGCCGGAGTTTTAAGATTTTCCCCTGCGCTGTCGGAAGCGTTATCCGTTGACGCTTCGGGAGTGGGAATTGCGCTTGTGCTTGTGTCTGCGCTAACCGCCCCATCAGCAAGAGCGATTAAATCGCTTTCCGTTACCGCGCTTAAAAAATATACGTTGTCCGAGCCGCGTTCACGGTCAATAATGAGATAAAAAACATTACCCGCAGGAGTTTGAAACGTATAAAACATTTTGCCGTCGCCCTCATAGGCTAAATCCATGACCGACGCTTGCCCGTCCGGTGTGAACGGCTTTAAATCATCGGATATTTCTGATTCGTCCGTCAGCCCGTCAATATCCGATATGCCGAACAGCTCTAAAAATTCAAGCAGTTCGTTAAAATCGAACATTTCAAATAATTCGCCTAAATCTACCCTGTCTGAATCGGATATATCAATCGTTTCCGTTATTTCGGGCAGCTCGTCCGTATCTACATCGTTTGCGTAAACTATTACAGGCATAAAAACAGCCGCAAATATAATCACGGCGGCAATAATAATATTTATTTTTTTATTCATGCTCATTTGCTTCCCCCATTCCCGGCGTGGTCGGCGTTTCTGCCTTGCCGCCGTTTGACTGCGCCTTAAAAGCCTCAATAAATGCCGCGAGGTCGTCCGGGCGAATGTCCATATCGCGCACAATCGCGATTATCCCTGAGTTTTCCGTTTCGGTCTTTTGCCGTTCGAGTTCGCGAAGCCGCGCCGTATATTCAGATATTTTCGCCTTTGTCTTGGCTATATCGGCTTTTATTTTTTCTAATTTTTCGTTATTCATCTGTTCCCTCCGTTAATAATAAAAAGTTTCTACAAAAAATATTGGATTGAGATATACGCCGTTTTTCAGAATTTCCATGTGTAAATGCGCCCCTGTCGAAGCCCCCGTGCTTCCTACGGTAGCGATAACGTCGCCTTTTTCAACGGTATCGCCTGCGGATAATAACAGAGTATGGCAATGCGCGTATTTCATTTCAATGCCGTCCGCGCTTTCTATAACTATATAATTGCCGTAACTGCCGTCATAATCGGCAACCGTAACCGCGCCGCTAATTCCCGCCCGGATTTCCGTACCCTCCGGCAGCCCTATATCAATGCCCCTGTGCAAATCTTTCAA
>WQXD01000352.1 GCA_009785015.1 Oscillospiraceae bacterium
GTATAAGTGCGCTATATTAGAGTAGTCTAATATGGCGCATTATCCGAGTAGTTACATTATGTGAGTAAAAAGGCGGCGAACTTGATAAACAGCCCGCCGCGAAAAAAACAACTCGGATAATGAACTTTGTATTAAATTGATTATTGCAAAAAGCCCGGCATTTTGTTTTCGGCTCTCGTATTGGCGGCAGACGTTTCCGCCGGAGAAAACCACCGTTGATTCCATTCTCTAATATGTTTGTTTACGCTGCTTTGAGAAAGCTCGGCGTATCTTTCCGTCGTCATAACAGAGGCGTGTCCGAGAAAATTTTTAATCGCCATCATCGGGATTCCGGCTTCCAACATATGCGTAGCTGTGGTATGCCGCATAGTGTGCGGCGAATAGCCGAACGATAAAAACAGCGACGGATTTTGTGCTTTGGCGATATTCAAATATTTTTTGAAAAGCGCCCGAATACAAGAGATAGTCATATATTCGTGTGTCTGACTTGAAAAAATATGCCTATCCAAATTGTTTTGAATCCCCTTTCGCACAAGGTATTGTTTCAAGAGGTCGCCGCAAGGCTGAGGTATGTTTATGCGCCGCATTTTTTCACCCTTGCCGGTAATGGTGAGTTTTGTAACGTCATTTTGAAATTGCGCATCGCGCACGGTAAGGTCACAAATTTCCTGTGTCCTCGCGCCGCTTGCGTACATCAAATTAAGCATAACATTATCCCGTGCGCCGGTCGTAGTTTTGCAATCCGGGAGTCGTAGCAAAACGGCAACTTCATCAAGGGAAAAAACGGTTCGCGGCTTTGACGGCTGTTTCTTGACCGGAACTTTTTTAACGCTGTTCATAAGGACGGCGGCGGCGTCCAAACTCCTGTTTTGCGCGTAAGCGGCAAAGGACGAAATGGCGGCGAGCCGCATATTCCGGGTCGTGTCGGAACATTTGCGTTTATCCTTTAACCATAACAAAAAAGCGTTTATTGTATTGAAATCAAGCAACTTAAACGTAATCCTGTCAGCGGGTATATTCTTTTCTGAATAAAGATACTCAATCAGCAAACGGAAAGCGTACTTGTATGAAAGAATCGTATTTTTGCTCAACCCTGCCGAATAGGGCATATATTCCGAAAAGAATGTTTCAAGCAGTTCCATAAAATCCGGCGTCCTATTCTTCATACAGCACCTCCGAAAATACCCCTCCGGCATACGCTTGAAACATTTCCGTATATTCGGGAAACATATCGCCGCTGAATTTCAAATATTTTTCTGTGCCGTCCATATCGAAATGTCCGAGATAGACGGATAAAAACGGAACCGAGCCGTCAATCGAACGCCCGCCGCGCTCCGCCTGCACGAAGGATTTAACGGCGAACAGATGTCTGAAACAATGCAAGCATTGATTTCTTTGGTGCGGCGTTTCCGGCGGTATATATACGCCCGCCGTCACCAAAACTTTTTTGAACGCATACCGGGCGGACGCTTGTGATAAATGTTTCCCCTGTTTATTCGACGGGAACAAAAACGTCTCCGGTTTTTCGACGAGCCGCATTGCGATACAATATCTTCGCAGTATTTCCGTCAAGGCTTGATTCATCGGGACAATGCGCTGTTTTTTGTTTTTAGCGTGTTTCATCAGCAGAGTGCCGTTATCAAAATTGACATCGTGCATACGAAGCGACAACGTTTCACCAAGCCGCAGTCCGCACCCATACAACAATCTTAGCAACATAGGGAGCATATATCGGGATGTGCTTTCCACGGCTTCCATTTTGTCCGCCGTATCAAAAATCTTAGCAACTTCCTCGTCCGAAAAGATATACGGCACATAATCATTGCTGTATTTGGGGCAGTTCGGAATGAAAACCGAAAAATCACAATAACGCAGATATTCCAAAAATTTACGCAGACAACTCACTTTTTCGCTCGCGGTTCGCTTGGCATTTGTTTCGGATAACAACCGAATCCAACTGTTTATCATTTCCTCTGTAACGATTTTCTCTGACAACTCTAACCGCACAAGGTGTTTATCAAAACTTGATAAACGCATTTGTGTATGATAATGGGATTCGGGGGTCATAGCTTTCTGCCTTAACAAAAGATATTCGCTAAGTTCATCTTTGAAAATGCTGTTAAAAGCATACATCACATCACCCTCCTTCCGGCGAGGAGTTCCGCGAATCCTCCTGACGCTTCCGGCGGCGCAAGAGAATACAATCGCAGCCGCTCAACGTCCAAACGGGCATAACTTTTTATGGCGTTCGGGTCAACGTGTCCAAGTGTTTTCCGTACAATTTCATAAGGCACATTATCATTTACCATAGAGCTTGCCAACGAGGACCTAAAAGCGTGTGGTCCTCTGCTACGTGCGCCGCATTCAATCTCCGCGTTTTTAAGCGCACACGCAACCGTTTTTCCGATTTGCATAATCGTAACGCGGTTGTACGGCGGTCTGCTGATTGTAAAAATATATGAGCTGTCGCTTTTGGGGCGTTCGTTGTCAATGTAGTCCGTCAGAGCCGCTTTTATCTCCGGCAACAACGGAAGTTCAATCCGCGCCGCCGTCTTTTGCTGAATGAGCCGAATAACATCAGTATCAAAATCAACATCAGCGAAAGTTAGCCGTGCAATGTCGCCGCTACGGATTCCAAGCCGGGTGGCAAGCAACAGCATAGCGTAATTCCTCTTTTTACACCTGCCGCTGTCCATATTTTCGGCGCGGCGAATCTCATCCACCGAATACACCGACGGAATAGGTTGAGGACGTTTGTATTCCGGCACAACATACGAATAATCGCGGTCGGTATAGCCGTCCGAAAACAGAAAACGCAAAAATGTTTTGACTGTGGAAAGATAGTAATTGCTTTTCAGTGCCAGACACGCCGCCGCAACGTGACCGGCGCTGATTTGCGCGGCGGTTTCGCACCCGTTCGCGGATAAATTGTGCAAAACCCACCTATCTTCTTTCAGATAAAGCTCAATGGAGCTTTCCTTAAGTCCGTTCCGCCGACAATGATTTTGATAATCGTTTAGCAGGATTTCCAACCCCGGCGGCAGATTTGAGATTTGTTTACTTTTCTTCGGCATTTTTAAGCCCTCCATATACAAAAATATTCAGCTCACGCTGTGAATTTATTATATATGGAATATGTGAAGATTTAATTATCCGAGTAGTTTTTTTCGCGGCAGGCTGTTTATCAAGCTCGCCGCCTTTTTACTCACATAATGTAACTACTCGGATAATGCGCCCTTGCCTTAAAGCAAGGGACGGGCGTTAGCCGGTGTCCCTTGCGCCTGCACCCCCGTTAGCCTTGCTTCCCGTGCTACCGTCACGAACCGCATCAGCGGGTTCGGATGGCGATGTACCTTTGATATGTCCCGTTGTTTTCGTGGGTTTAGGCAAAAAATCTTCGCCGTCCTGTTCGGGTATATTGTCCTGCGGTGTAGCAGGGGGCGCGGGATTTTTCGCAACCATTTCAGCCAATATTTTCTGCCCGAAATCGTTTGCGGTAGTTCTTTTTAGGAAAATTCTAAACTGTTCATTTGTGAAGGTAGCGGTATCGGGCATCATACTTTCCAACTCTGCTCCGCGCTCAATCAGCCGTTTTGTCCGCGCCTTGCGCTCCTGTGTGTTGTGCTGACTGCGTAACTGCTGTTGACGCTTTCTGAGATTTTTTATTTCTTCATTGATATTTTCAATTCTTTCTAATTTTGTTTGTGACATAATGTGTTGTCCTCCTATGATTTTTTATTTTTGGAATCGAGTAGAGGCTAACCGTTAAGGCTTCGCCCCTCTCACAC
>WQXD01000353.1 GCA_009785015.1 Oscillospiraceae bacterium
AGGTTCGGTTATATCTCCGAGCGGTTATATTATGACCCGCTCTATTTCAGCGCAGGGCTCAGGATCATCGAAAGAGACGAAAAGGGAATGCCGATGATTTCTCCAAAAATGAACGGTGAACGGGTAACGGGGCTTACGGTAAAATTGGCGGATTTCATACATAACAATAACGACACATTCGGACACATAGCCCATGACACTTCTCTCTTGGAATGCGAAACGATATTTAAAGAAGGGCGCGGTATGTTTATCGCCAGCACTTTGACTTATGCCGAAAATCATTTGAGAAACGTCGGTTTTGATTATGGTATTCTGCCCATGCCTAAATTTACTGAGGATCAGCAGAATTATTCGACATGCACCGGTTTCCCGTACACGCTTTACGCTATCGCGGCGGACAGCAGGCAGCCTGAAGCCGCGGCTGCTGTACTGGAGACGTTTGCCTCCGAGGGGTATCGCAGGATAACGCCGGCGGTATTTGAAACGGCGATGAAAGTAAAGTATTCCCGCGATGAAGAATCGGCGTTGATGTATGATATAATCAGGGAGGGCGTGATTTTTGATCTCGGCAGGATATTCACCGCTACATTCAATAATTTGACGTTCAGCATGTTCAGAAGCAGTATAGCCGACAATAACACAAATTGGGTATCGACTTTTGAGAGAAACGAGCCTGCGCTTCAAAGAAGCCTTGAATCTATAATTAACGCTTTCAATGAATAAATGATGATAAAAAAGGAGTAATTATGATTGATAAAAATCTGCCGGCACGCCCGGTGAATATTGACGTAGATATTAATACAACTTATCAAACCATCGAGGGCTTCGGATTCTTCGGAGCAATGAATGTATGGTGGAGCGGACCCGACCCGGATATATACTACAGCCCGGAATGGATAGACAAAGTATTACTTGATTTAGGTCTGACGATGTGGCGCAACGAAGTTTATCCGCATAATCCGCCGCACTTAAACAACGGGGTTGACCAAAACACATCATGGGATACGCAGCAGCACATGGTAAAAGCTTTGACCGGCAGAGCAAAAGAGCTTGACATTCCATTAAAAATTGTCCTGACGGCATGGACGCCTCCGCCCGAATGGAAATCTAACAAAGACGCGAAAAAAGGCGGACATATTCTGCCGAAGTATTATGCCGATTACGGTCGCTGGTGGGTTCAGGCGATTGATATGTATAAAAATATAGGCGTTGACGTGTACGCCGTAAGCTTACAAAATGAACCGGCTTTCCCTGAGCCATATAATTCTATGCAGATCCACGCAAAAGATTATGTCGAATTAGTCAAAGTCGCGGTTCCCATAATCAAGGCGGCGCACCCTGATGTGCTTGTATTCGGTGCGGAGGGTATGCTCGAACATGAACACGCAGGCTGGGGCAACCTGCATTCGATGTTCCATACAGAATTAGTCAATGACCCGGAAGCATTTGATTTGATCGACCGTTTCGCGGTACACGGTTATGCAGACGGCGTTCATGCTCTCGGCATTGATAAACACAGGCTATACTGGGAAAAAGAAAAAGTTTTGACCGGCGCAAAGCCTAACTGGATGACCGAAACCTCCGGCTATAGTTATGACTGGTTAGATAAAACGCTTCCGGACGGAAAAAGTCAGCCCGGTGCGCTCAACTTAGCCGCGGCAATCCAAAGTGCGCTGCTGTACGGCGATTTGTCCGCCTGGGTATGGTGGCAGGGACATGAGAACACCAAAAACGGCGTATATTGCCTTTGGAGCCCTAACGAAACCGATAATATGAATAAATTCGCCGTGTCGAAGCAATTTTATAAATATATCCGTCCCGGCGCAGTCAGGATCGACGCCAAAGTAACAGGAACCAACACAGAGTTTGATTTGTTGGTTACGGCGTATCGTCATGACAAAGCCGGAAATATCATAGTCACGCTTGTTAATACAAGTGAATTTGATCATGCCGTAAAAATCAACGGTTTGGGAGATTTGGAGTACGAATTTTTTATCAGTTCGGGAAACGGCGTTTATTGCGAATCCCGCGGAATAGTATCGTCAGATGATATTTTTATTCCCGCTCATAGTGTTGTAACGCTGGTGTCCGGCGATTATAATTATTAATAAATATTCACAAATTAATAAGCTATTATCTGAAAATTATTAAACCTCTATAATTTAGGCTGTGCTATAATATAAACAGGATTACGTAATCTTATAAAATAAACAAAATCAGGCGCCTGAGAAAATAAAATAATCAGGAGGATTCATGTTGAACGAAAAAATCATCGAAACAATAACGATTGAGGGTGTTGACTTTGAAATCATCGAAAAAGCGAAAACAATGTATGCGGGTTCGTATTTTGTCGCGCCAAACCTCGATTCCGAGCCGGATGTAAACGCAAGCTGGCAATGGTTTCAGGACAACAAAAACAAAATAACTGACAGTCTTACGCCGGATTGTATGATATGCCTCAGCATTGATTACGCTCTTGACCGCGAAACAGCGCAAAGACCGTATGCCATGCTTCACGGACGGGAAACAAGCAATCGCAATCAGCCGGAGGGGGTTCATGTCATAGAAGCCGAACCGACGTTGTTTATCAAAGTAAAAGCTACCGACGCGGCATGGGCGTTGACTAAAAAACTGACTGGATTAGACGAGCCGCAAGAACATTTATGGCAATTCTTCACGCTAATACGCACTATCTTTGAGGGAAGCGAATATAATTATGAGTTCAATGGCTGCAAACAAAAAGGCAACGAAGAGGCAGAATACTATTATTTTAACGGGGATAAATATGTGAGTGTTCCGGTAAAAAGAAAATCATAACAATAATAACTTGTAATATCGCAGCAAAAGCATTAAGCTATTTTACACAATAAACTATTATTATCATAACTAACAAATCTTAACTACTGAGCGGCGGAGATTTTTCCCGCCGCTCTCGTTTTCGCATTCATAAAATTATGCGTTTTTCAAGTCAGCCTTTTAACGTCTGATTGGCCGCTCCAGCGTGATAAAGCTCACGGAAACAAAGCCCGTTTGTCCATCAGCAAGACGTATCGGATAGAAATCATTTACCGCTTGTCCTGTGATCGTGATTTCTGTTCCGCCGTGTATTCTCGTGATGACTGCCGCCGAAAGATTGGGAACTTGCCTGACGTTTAGGTTAGTCGTTCCGGCTGTCACCCATGCGGGTATTTCAATTTTCGACTCGGCCGTCGTGATAAAGTTTACGGAAGCGTAACCGATTTTTCCGCCTGCCAAGCGTACAGGATAAAAATTGTTGACTGCTTTTCCCGTAATCGTAAGCGGCGTCCTTCCTTGAATAACAGCGACGATTGCTCCCGATATATCGGGGATTTGGCGAACATTTAAATTGGTTGTTCCGACTGTTACCCACGCAGGAATCGCAATCAACGGATCCGTCGTGATATAATTTGCGTTAGAAAAGCCTGTTGTTCCGTCTGGCAAGCGTATCGGGTAAAAACCGTTGATTACTTTCCCTATAACCGTAACCGGCATACCGCCGTTAAGATAGGCAAACGCTTCTGCCGAAGCGTCGGGCAGTTTTCTGACGCTCAGGAAATAGGTGTCGGTTGTCACCCAAGCGGGCGTATCCGGCGTTTCTGTAATGATAACAGGGATTTTTAACTCCTGCCCGATAAGAAGCGCATCGCTTTTAAGCCTGTTAAACGCCTTTATATTACCCACCGTGATTCCGAAACGCTGCGATAACAGCCATAAAGTATCGCCGCCTG
>WQXD01000354.1 GCA_009785015.1 Oscillospiraceae bacterium
ATAGTCGGCGTACCGCAAAAAACGGTTATTTCGTTTTCGTTTATGAAATTTACCGCCGATATCGGATCGTATGATTCATCGAAAAACCCTATATTCAGACCCTTGTACAGCGAAACCAAAAATTCGCCGGTCAAGGCCGCGCAATGATACAACGGCCGGGCAATCATGATTGTGTCGTCTTTTTTGACGCCGAAATATGCTGCGATGTTTTCTACATTTTTGATCAGCCCATGCTCGGTTATCATCGCTCCTTTCGGGGTTCCGGTCGTCCCCGATGTGCACATGATTGCCGCCACATCGTAAAGTATACCCTCTGTTTTTGAAACGGTTTTTCCGTTGGTGATTTCATTTGCAGCTAAATCAAAGCGTATTCCCTCAAAAGATATATCCGTATCGCAGATAACAACATCGGGCTTCGTCAAATCAATAATATTTTTGCAGTACTTTTCGCCGTAGTGTTTCGACATCGGAACCGCCGCCAAGTCAGCATACCAGCAAGCCAATATGGCTGTGGCTGCATGTAACCCCCTGTCGCATAGTATCGCGCACTTTGATTTCGGCGGCAGCAGTTTTTTTAGTATCTCGCCGTTTTTTTCCGCTTTATGCAACAATTCCGCATATGTAATTTTGTTTTCCCTGTCAAACAATATTGAATCGTTGTTTTTTGAAAGACATTCACTAATAAAATCCCGCATGGTTACGCTCCTGTGGCGACATATTTGCCAGCTAACTCCAATATGTTTTTTACCGTGATCAGTTTGTTTGGGTCTAACTCGCCGTCATCAAATTTTATATCCAGCTCGTCTTCTATCGTTATAATCAACTCGACCTTTTTTAGGGAATCTATTCCTATTTCGGCAAAATCATCTTCTAAGGCAATTTCGTTTTCTGGTACTACCGATAATGCGGAAATAATGCTTATTACTTTATTTTTGTGGTTCATTTGCCATGTGCTCCCTTCATTTCTGCTGACAGTACAGATGCCAATTCTATGTCCTGCTCCTGCAATTCCTCAAACTGCCGGTTTATCTTGTCCATATCGCTTGATTTTCTGAGCCTCATATACTCAATTGAAGCGTAGAGTTTTTCAATTGACAAAATAAATTTTCTGTAAAAATCCATCGGTATATATATTCCGCAATAATCGCAGATCCTCTTTCTCGATGTCCTGATAACACCCAGCGTGTCCCTCGCCATCATCAAATCCGTAAATTCAAAACTTGAAAGGACTGGAGCGGCGGAAATGGAATTGATAAAGGTGTCCAAAAATTCATGCCGCAACGCCTTGCTGATTTTGTTTTTTATCGTGAAGCCGATCATCTCTCCCGCATATATGCTTTTTAGCTCACCATAGGATATTACGCCGTTGTCCCGCGGATTATCGTTCAGATAATAGAAACTTTCGGGGTCTTTTTGCCCGATCAACAGGAAATGGTCGTCGCGCCATAATTCTGTTTTGTATTTTGCCGCTATGTATTCCGGTTTTATCATGACGGCGTTATAGTCGTAATCGTCTATACACTCCGCAAAATCATTGTGCCTCAGGTATTTCCATTCGATCAGATTGTTTTGCACGGCGAGTTCCTGTAAACGTTGTATTCGGTAAAATGAAGCGTAACGGGCGTTATTCTTGATAAATTCACCGGCGATGTCGTTCATTGACAAATAACTGCCGTGATATAGATATTTATATTCATAATCTGCCTCTTTCATTGCGTACAGCAGGAAATTTTCGACACATGACAATCCGCAGACATCGTTTAGCAATGGTTTGTCAAATTCTACTTTCATATTTTTATTTTCCTCTAAAGATTAAAAACCAATACGAATAATTATCTATTATTTTTAGCTTTAATAAACGACTTTTTGAACAAAGTGACTTCGTAGATATGACGGTTTATGGAAATATAGTCCATTTTGTGGCGCATTTTCAGATATATCGAATAAAATACGAGCGTCAGATCATAGGACATAAAGAACGACATGAAGATAGCCGTTATCATGTAATTACCGAGTGCGGCGACATCGTCAGCAGTAGCGCACAAAAGCAACAGGGTCGAATACATGAAAGCGAAAGGAAGCAAATACGCAAACAAGACATGACGGAGGGAGAAAGCTTCCTTACAGGAACACACGGGCATAGAGGTATCTTTCAAAATGGTGAGGTGTGTGTCTTTGCTTTTTTTGTGGCATACAAATTTTGTCACAGCACACTTCAACACAAGATACAGTAGCTCCCAAAAAACTGTGTAAACGAAAATAGAAAGAGGGCCAATGGCGGCAAACACCCCCAAAATCACGCCGATCAAATCGAAGCCTTTGATGGAGGAAGTGGAACCACTGCGTGGAGCATTTTCGGGCACTTCGGAGATCATTGTCAAAAAATAGAAAGTTGCGGCGATGATAAGCAGGGCTAAAACCATGCGTAGTATATATTTCGCATGTCGTTTCGGCACTTTAGGCGGAGCATATGCGTTTTGGTCCCGCAAGTTGCGTTTGGTAATAAAAAACAAAGTCAAAAATATGAGTGCCCACAGAAGTATATACACCAAAAACCACCACCGCTGGAAAATTTGGTGGAACATAAATGCCAGATCGTCCATAAAATCGGCCAAATCACCCCCGACTTTTTTCCACTTGTTGATCAAAATCGTAAAACCGAAAACAAAAGACATCATGAAAAATGCCGTAATCACCCATATAGCTGTAATCACCGAATTTTTTTGTTGTATTTCTTCTTCGGTGTATCCTGACTCCCGCAAATCTTTTTTTAACATTTTCCCTTCCTTTTTCTCTACTCTGTGAAATTAAGCAATTTGAATAATTAAAGTTTTCAAAATTGCGGCGGCAATCAAATACAACATATTTTTACCGCCGCAATTTTTTTGAATCTAAAGAATCACATAGATAAGCAAAAATTTAGTTTTCACTAAAATCGATGACCACAACTAAGGGCAAAGTTACGTGTTGCAGGGCAGTTATAACAAAATTCCCATGTAAGAGTAACTTCTTTTGCACAGGAAGAACACCATTCTTTCCTATAGTTGAATACCCAATTATGTGCACATTTCATGTCTTGCATTTCTTCTTCACTACACACAGGTTCGGCTTGCAGTTCTTCGGCTTCTTCGTGGTCGCAATCTTCGCAAATATGTTCGTCTTCGTCTTCGGCAATTTCTTCCGCAAGTTCAGTTTGCTCTATTTCGCCTTCCGCCGCCAAAGATGTCACGGCATCATAAAAAGCCGAAACGCTACCGAAGCACAATTGCGATAACATTATTACGTTGAGTACCATACACACAATCGCGATTCTCTTTTTTGTTTTTGACATGTTTTTTCTCCTTTCTTCGTTATTTTGCCGTGGTTTCACCGGTGAATATATAACATCCCTCTATCGCCGCTCTCGTGATCGGTGATCAGTCGATCAAAGCGTCAAAGATGAAGTTACCAAAGTTAATTCAGGGAATCCAACACAACTTTCCTATCGCACAAACTTATCGATGATTCCCTGTGTGCGACTATGATGATCGTTTTGTCCTGACCTATCTTCCGTATCGCGTCGTGCACGATGTTTTCGCTGTGTTGATCCAGAGCGTTCGTCGCCTCGTCGAAGATGAATATTTCCACATCGCGTAAAAACAGCGTCGCCGGCACGAGCCGTTGCTGCTGCCCGCCGGACAGCTTGATTCCCCGCTCCCCGATGACTGTGTGGAAGTTGTCCGGTAAGCTCTCGATGAAAT
>WQXD01000355.1 GCA_009785015.1 Oscillospiraceae bacterium
ATTATATCATGCTTAAACGCCCTTTGATCTATACGGCGATTACCAGAGCCAAACAACGAGTCACCGTTGTCGGCGACCGCAAGGCGCTCTGTATTGCCATAAACACGGTCGATACAGAAAAACGCGGCACTATGCTTGCCGCCAGAATAAACGATTTTTATGCGAGTCATGGAAATTCGCAGAGTGAAAATAACAAATATGCCGCAACTGCGGTAAATACTTAGGAGGTATTTAAAATGAGTAATAACAAACCTACAATACTTGAACGCTATTGGAAAATCCGGCTGGATTTGCATGATTCTTATGCTGAAACCATGCCGACGCCCGTACAACTCTGGAACTTTCAGGAACTTCTTTACCGTATCGAGGTACTTGAAATATTAAAACAATTTGCTGCCGCCGTTCCGCTCTCAACTGATATGAGTATTCTTATACCACACTATCAAAGAGTTAACGCTATGATGGAAAATCTTAAAAAAGAACGGGATTTTCCGGCAGCTATCACCGATGATATGAAAAAACAACGCGAAACCGCACATGCAAGTCTTTGTTCGGTTATTGAGGATTCCAGAAAACGCTATAAAAGCTATGCCCCTCAAAGTCCCGAACAATATCAAAAAGATATAGGGCGTACCATCGGTACAGTCCTGCCGGCATGGATACAATACCGGAACACAATAACCGAAATAAAATTAACGGAGGAAAAAGCATAATGAATAACGGAAATAACGATCAGGCGAAAAAAGACGCCATAACAAAAATCGAATCAATCAACGTTGTCGAAGGGTTCAATCCTGCGCCGCTTGCGCTTGAATTCGGCGATATGAATGAAGGCACCAAACGTCAGCGTCTGCCTGTGATGGCGCAAATGGCTTGGTTCAGACTGAAATATCCGGAAGGCAGGATTGCCGTGACGGTTAAAGCAGGCAAAGATTATTTCATCGGCGAAGCGCGTGTTTACGCCAATTACAAAGACCCGGTGGATTGCTATTTGGCTGAAGGGTCAGCGTCGAGAGGTTATTTGAAAGATAATCCGACTGTTTCGCCCCGCGAATGGGCGCAGACTGCGGCAATAGGTATCGCTCTCAGAAACGCTGGGTTCGGTTTGCAATTTGCTGTCGCAGGCGAATCTTTTGAAGATAATACGTTACACGAACTTCCTTTTATGAATGTTCAGGAAACGCCTGATAGTGTAACAAGTGTGGCAGCTCCCGTAAATAATACGGTTGTTGAAACAAACGGGCAAAATATCTCCCAAACTGAAATTAAATCCGAAACCCAATCCGCAGAAGCAACACAGTTACAAATAGAACCGGAACTTACGCCGCTTGAAAAAGCGATGGCGGCTATGTGTCCGATTGCGAAACACAAAGATAAGACATTAGGTGAAATGATTCTTGTTGACCCCGGTGCGTTGGCTTATGTCGCTAAATCCGGCGATAAATACGGAAACCAAATTGCGGATTACGCTAAACTCATTTGCGAGAACGCAGTACAGCAAACATCGGCATGACATGATATAAATATGGATAATATGGGGGACGGCAACAAGCCGTCTCCCGGAAAGGGGCTCTTATGATAAAATTCCATATGTCGGATATTCTCCCGTTATTGCCGATAGCGCAGCCCAACAACAACAGAAGCTCCTATTATATACCATGCCCATGCTGCGACGGAGATAAAAAATATGACGGTCATTTGAATATCAATCTGGCGAAAGACGTTTTCCGTTGCCCCCGATGTAATTTTTCCGGCGGCGTATTGGATTTGTATTCATTCTATTCCGGTATCAGCCGCGATGAAGCAGGAAAAGCAATAACGGCAAGACTCCGTATATATGAAAATGATCCGAATATAAAACCGAAAATAATCGAACAACCGGAATCCGCTGTACGGGAATATCCGCTTGCCGACGTTGAGATGCGTAACGCCACATACCGGGCGTTGCTTAATAAATTATCTTTAGCATCCGACCATAAAAAGAATCTGCTTAACCGCGGGCTTTCCGAAGATATAATAATCAAAAAATGTTACCGTACCACGCCTGTATTCGGCTGGCAAACCATCGCGCGTAAATTACAGGACGAGGGGTTGTATTTGTCCGGCATACCCGGTTTCTATAGAGAAGATAACGGAAAATGGACATTTGTTGAAGTAAAGCGAGGCATATTGATTCCGGTTTGCGACATACAGGGACGCATACAAGGTTTACAAATCAGACGCGACGATATTGAACGCCGTAAGTTCCGGTGGATTTCAAGCAGCGAACGCAATGACGGTTGCAGAGCCGAAGGCTGGACTCATTTGGCAGGGGAGATCCGCGAAGAAATCCTTCTCATTGAGGGACCGATGAAAGCCGACGTCGTAAATTATCTCACGGGAATTACCGCGTTATCGGTCCCCGGCGTAAATTCGCTCACGCAGCTTCAATCCACACTGACTGAACTGATGGCTTTAGGATTAAAACGAGTTATGACGTGTTTGGATATGGATATGATGAAAAATTTTTATGTCCGGAATGGATACCATGCTTTATTGCGAATGCTTGACGGTATTGGACTGGAATTCGGCACATATCTTTGGAATCCGTATTATAACGGATTGGACGATTATGTGTGGAATTATAATATTTATAAAAAATAATGATGTTGGAAAGTCGTATATATTATACGGGTTTCGTAGTAAAGGTCGGATTTTTCGCAATGAAAATTCCGGCCTTTTATTTTATATATTTAATCGGCGCAATAAATCTGTACGGCGTCACGCAGGAACACAACGCAGCCGGGAGCGATTTCATCATAGTATGCCGTAAACCGGGGATCGTCAACATACATTTGCGTCATGCTTATATGAGCTTCTTTACAATAATTATCCCAAAAACAACAAAGCCATTTTTTATGGAGTTCACAGGCTTGTTGAGCGAGTTCGCTGTGCGGGTCGCCCTGCTCGAACGCCGCTTTCAAGGTATCGTTTACTTCCTGAGACAATCGTTCAACTTCGGCGTATTGCTCTTGCGTCATACCTTTTATTTTAGCGTTTGAGCGGTCAACGGTTTGATTGCCGTATTTTTCACGGATTTCTGAACCGTAATTCTTTTCGTTTTCGTCAATGAATGATTGCTTGATCTTTTCAAATTTTTCTTTTTTGCTCATAATAATCATCCTCCAGGTAAATCAATATTTTCAAATATTTAAAGGTTTTATGATTATACCATAATTAATCGATATAGGGCACACTAATGATCGTTAAAAATCTAATCCGTATATTCGCCGTGCGTTGTCGGTAAACACAGCTTCGTGATGCTTTTCGGGTATGAGGATTTTAACAAAGTCGATATAATTTTCGAGATTCGCCAGTGGCCAATCCGTGCCGAACATCAGCCGGTCGTATGCGTTCAGGTAGGTCAGCCAAGTCTTTATATGGCTGATGTAACCCTCCTGCTCGCGGACATACGCGGGAATATCAAGCATACCCTCCAGCAGCCCCGAAAGGTCGGCGGCGACATTATGGTTCTTGCTTAACACAGCCACGGCGTCCACGATCCACGGATTACCCAAATGGCACATGACAAACTGTACTTTCGGAAAAGATACCGCGACTTCATCAAGCGTCAGCGGGTGGCAATATTTCAGCTGCGCGGAAGCAAAAACTAATTCACCCGTATGCACCGCAACAGGCTTGTTATACTGTCCCGCGAGTTCATATACCGGGGGCGTAGATACTGTCGTACACATACTGC
>WQXD01000356.1 GCA_009785015.1 Oscillospiraceae bacterium
TCCGGCGGGGGCGTCTCGGCGGGCCGGGGTTTGGGGATAAATTTTTCCAAAAGCTCGTCAAAAGACCTCGCCGCGCCCGCTTCTTTTATGCGCCCCGCGCCGTATTCCTCCTTGTATTCCCAGACAAGCCCGAGTTCCTTGGCTATTATTTCGACGGGGACGTATGTTATCCCCATGTATTTATATACTTTGCAGTTCATATATTCCGCGTTTTTGGCGGAGGCTTTTCCTTTCGAGATTTGAAAGGATATATAGTTGTTTTTGTATTGTATATAGAAATTATCGGTGTAGTTGTCTTTCGAATCCATTTTGATATCGTTTAGTTGTTTTATCAGCTCGAGCGGAACGCAATATACCCCATTGCTGTACTGCAGGGGCAGATATGTGGCGTTTCCGGGGATGGAATGGACAAAGTACCTGTCGTTATAAAAAAGCGAGGGCATTCCCGGAATTTCCTCGGCCAAAACGGGTGAAACGGCGGCTGACACGATTTTTAAAAGCGCGAAAACGACAAAAGCCAAAAAAACCGCTGTCAATTCGAGTTTTCTCTTATTCATACAATTCTCCCCCTTTTTGCCCGAATCTTATTTTTCTTGATATATGTCCAGCAGATACACCGTGGCCAGATCCACGACCAAGCCGTAGCTTTTCTGGCCCTGTTCCTGCCCCTGAGTTTTGAGATAAGTGTCATTTACCGCGCGCGCCACTTTTGATATCTGAGTGTTTCTGTATTTGTCGAAAAATCTCGCGTAGGAGGCCATTTCGTCCAAGACCACCGAAGGGACGTCCGCCATTGATTCGTAATACTTGTCCCTGTCCGCCTGATACAGGGCATTGCCCATATACTCAATCATATTTACAAAACCGCTGTATCTTATATAGTCGTCGCCGCTGTGCAGGCACACCAAAAAAGCGACGAAATTCGCCTCGTCCTCCCGCGCGGTGCCCATCAGGTGCGCCATTTCGTGCGCGGCCACAAACGGCAGGCAGTAATCGGGAAAATCTATGTTTATATTCGCTTCCCCGGTGAAAAACGAGTAAATGCCCGTTATGTGCATTTTCGACAATCCCACGGAAAAAATAACCGGCTTGACGTTTGAGTCTATCCTGGGAAACAGATCATGCCTTTCGAGCATGTTCTTGTACGCTTCGTTCAGTTTTTTGTTCATTTCATCCAGCCCGTAGGGCATTTTCGTGCTTTGGTCCGGATGTATATACGCGATACTTTCCGCAAGGCCGCCAAGTTCCCGTTTTAAAACATCAAAAGCCGAAACCAGATCTTCGGAGCCCAGAAGCCGTCTTTCGAAATCCATTTTTTCATTTACCGGGGTCCTGCCGTAGCACACGCCCAGGGTGAAAGTGAACAAAAACATAAAAACCCCGAAAACGGCGGCGCATCTGAAAACAAACTTCGATATCACGGCCAATTCTTTTTTCCAGTAAAAATCAAAACGGTTGTCCGCGACAAATTTCAAAGCGAAAATCAAAACCGCCGGAATAAAAGTGTAAAGCGCGAGTTCCGCGAGCGAAAACGGTATCAGGCGGGTGGCTCCCGTCAAAAAAAAACGCAGGGCGTATGATACGGTCCGGGAAAAAAAGTCCGCGACTTCGGCATATCTTACACTCAGCCTCCATAGCGCGGCCGAAACGGCCCCGAGCAGAATGCAAAATATGACAGGCGGCGTAAATACTTTCGGCTTGAACAGATATTTCATATTTATTTCAGTTCTTTCGCTATATTTATGATTTTTTGCATACGGTGCAGTATTCCGGATTTTGAAACCGAAGGTTTTGAAATTTCGCCTATTTCGCGGATTGAGAGCTCGATATGCTTTAACCTGAGCCTTGCCGTCTGTTTGAGCTCTTCGGGCATCGACTCGAATACGCCTTTTTTTACTATCAGCCTGACCGCTTCTATCTGTTTTGCCGAGGCTTCCGATATCTTTGCGAGGTTCGCGCTCTCGAAATTCGTCACCCTGTTCGCGTTGTTTCTGACTTCTTTTAATATTTTTGTTTCCATGAAGTCAAATGACAGCTTTTCGGCGTGGATATAATACAAAAAATCCTCGATTTGCTCGCTCGATTTCAGATACAGGACGTGTTTTTTCCGGCGTTTGACATATTTGAACAATATATTTTCGAGCGCCGCCGCCTCTTTTATATCATGCGCCGTTTTTTCTTTTGATATGGCAAATTCGAGATGATAAGCGCCGTTTGGGTCGGATAGGCTGCCACTGACGAGAAACAGCCCGCGCAAAAAAGATTTTTTGCATTTGGGGCACAAAAAAATACTCTGATCCAAACCGGATTCGTCCGCGTTTTTGTCATTCACGCAAAGACCGACCGCAAACGCCGTCTTACAGCATTTTTTTTTGATTTTTTTCGCTGACAGCAATTTTTTGACTTCGTTTGAATACGACATACAGATCCACTACCATTCCATTATTTTTATCTCGCATTCGATTTTTATTCCGGTCAGCTCGAAAACAACGGATTTTATGTGGGCGATAAGCCCGGTCACGTCCGAAAAACTCGCGTCTTTTTTGTTTATTATGAATCCCGCGTGTTTTTGCGAGACCTGCGCCCCGCCCACACTGCAGCCTTTGAGCCCGCAGTCATTTATCAGCTTCGCCGCGAAGTAGTTGCTGCCCCGCTTGAACACGCTGCCCGCGCTGGGATATTCCAACGGCTGTTTTAGTTTTCTTTCCGCCATGTTTTTGTTCATGGCCGTTTCAATTTCCGCCGTATCGCCGCGCTTTAAACTTAAAACGGCGGACAAAAGGATAAAATTCCTGTTTTTGCCGTAGACGCTTTCCCTGTAGGCGAACTCATGGCCCGCAAAATCCAAATTCTTTGTTTCCAGCGTATCCATGTCCAAGCAGCAGCTCGAAGATACGGCGTCGCCGATCTGGCCGCCGTAAGCGCCCGCATTCATATAAACCGCGCCCCCCAGGGTGCCGGGGATCCCATAGGCAAATTCCAATCCCGAAAGCGAATGCGCCTTTGCCGCGAGTGCGGTTGTATTCAGCGAGACCCCGCATTGCGCATAGATGGTCTCGCCCTCCACGGTAATGGCGTCCATATGCGAAGTCACGACGGCCGCCCCCGAAAAATGGTTTTCGCAGAGCAAAACGTTGCTCCCGTTGCCGAGCAGGATAAAATCCAGGCCGTTTTCCTTTATCGCGCCCATCAGCCCCGCGAGGCTGCCGCTGTTTTCGGGAAAAACTATTATATCCGCCGTGCCGCCGATTTTAAACGAGGTATAATCGGAAAGGCTTTCCCCCATTTTGAAGGCGCATCCGCGCTCTTTGCAGTATTTGGCTAAAATATCGGTTTTGTGCATTCTTTTTTGTCGCTTTCGGTAAAATTCAAAACCACATCCCGTTTTTAGATGTGGTTCTTACTGCCCCTGACAGCATCTTTTGGTGGACCCAAGGGGAGTCGAACCCCTGACCTCCGCATTGCGAACGCGGCGCTCTACCAGCTGAGCCATGAGCCCTCTGTCACTTACACTATATATTATATTACATATTTATCGGTTTGTCAAGACAAAAAAACAATTTTTTTTAATTTTTATACGGCAAAGGGCTCCCGCGTATAAAAATTTGCGGGAGCCCAAAAATAAATGGAAAAAATCCAATCTGACAAAAAAATATCTGGACAAACGGTTGGTGAAAAACGTATCGGGGGCGAATCAGCATACAAAAGAGGTTAGTACTCAAAATGAGAACA
>WQXD01000357.1 GCA_009785015.1 Oscillospiraceae bacterium
ATATTCTGATCCTGTTCTTCATAACGGTCTTCAGCGTAAAGTTTGTAATACTGGAACGCCTCTGTGTTGCTCGGCAAATCAAAGCGCCACCAAGTGTAAGTTATCGGTTCATAATCTTCAGCCATACCTGTATAAAGTACAGTCCAAGCAGAGCCGTCGTTTGAGCCGGAGAGCGTCCAGCCGTCACACATACGGCGGGGCCATTCTGTACAGTCGTTACCTGTAGCGAGATAAAAAGCGTCTGCTATGTAAGCCTGATCGTATTTCCATGTTATAAAGAATCCATCGTCCCACATACCGTCGTTTCCGCAGTATTTACTTGAACGCATATCACCGTCGGCGTTCAGTTTGTGCCAGTCCATAACAAGCGCGTTCCAAGACCATTCACCGTCCGGGCTTCCGACTTCTTCTCCGTCGTCACCGCCGAAGCCTTCACATCCGGCAACAAATACCGGGTCTTTAAGATAATTTCTGCCTTCTAATGCGGGTTGTAAAGCGTCCCATGCAGTCAGACCGCCGCCTGCGTAAAATTCTTCATAGTCATCAGCGTTGCCTACATTATCCGGCGCGCCTGCTACAAACGGACCTGCCGCTTTTGCTGCGTTTACGACCATACTCATCGAAAACATCATCGCGAGAACAAGTACAATCACTAAAAGTTTGCTTTTTTTCATGTTAATTTCTACCTCCAAAATTTTTAATAGTTTAGATACTGTATGTCTACATTAATTTATATTATAAGCAATTATTTTATTTTTGTCAAGAGTATTTTTGTTAAAAATTAAATATTTTTTCAAATATATTTTTTAATTATCAAAATTTAAAAACTGCGTTTGGGAAAGAGAGAAAAAAGGCTCCTTTTGAAAGGAGCTGTCAGCGTAGCTGACTGAGGATTACGGAATTTTACATAATCCCCCGTCAACACTACGTGTTGCCACCCCCTTTCAAAAGGGGGCTTTCGGCAAAATATTTTTACTTTGCGAATTGAAATTCAAAAAGATAAATATTGACGATATATATAATATCTGATATAATTAATTAAAAGAAAAGAATATATAAGTCCCTGCCTCAGAGCAGAAACGAAAGGATAAATAAAATGATAAAAAAGCGTTCTTATGAAATAAAATGTATAATTGCGGTGTTAATGTTGGTTACGCTCTTGGGGGCGTGCGTCGCGAACCCTGTCGAGGATTCAGATTCACCGGAAACACCGACAGAAGCCAATTCGGAATCAACGGTTGCAACTACGGCAGCGGTTACAACGGTTAATCCCGAACCCGCAGAGACACTTCCGGTGACAAAAGTCGAATTATCCGCGCCGGGTCCGGTTGACGACGCGACGCTCTATGTGGATATAACGCGCGGAAAAGATGACCCTAACGCCGGTTCTTTTGAAAACCCGTTCAAAACGCTTTCATATGCCGCCGGAAAAGTAAGCCCTGGCGATGTGGTCGTTGTTATGCCCGGCGTATATGAAGAAGGCGGCGCGGGGGGTTCAAAAGTCGTGAATCTGACTGTTGACGGGACGGCGGATAAACGGATAACGTTCAAAGCCCATCCCGACCGTATGGCTAAAGATTTGCTTGAACTGACCGGGGATTTTGACGCGGCGACAAAACTTGGCGTTGTTGTGAAAGGCCGTTGGGAAGGCGGCGCAATAAACGTAAGGGCTTCTTATCAGCAAGTGGTAGGTTTTTTTGTGACCGCTTATGAAGATATTAATTACGCGACGGGTATTAATATACGCGACGTCCCGGAAAATTCGGGGAAGAGCTTGGATAATGGTTCTTTCACAAGTCCGGGACATCACCATATAAAAATAATTAATAACGTTGCGTATAATTGCCCTCAAGCCGGTATTTCTTCCGGGAATAACGAATATTTGGAAATCATCGGCAATATTGTCTATCAAAATTCCAGTACCGGAAATTGGGAGGGCAGCGGCATAAGCGTCGGCTTTATCGGAAAATCTTATGACGGGCCTGACGCGAACCCCGACGATTTTCGTATTATCATAGACGGGAATATCTGTTATAACAATTCGGGATTCGATATAGGCCGCCGCAAAATGCTCGGTCATATAACCCCGTGGCAAAACGGACACGCCGGGGACGGCAGTACAGACGGCAACGGTATTATCGTGGACTGGTCGCAACAGAGCCGTGTACTGGTACGCAACAATATTTTATATAATAACGGCGCGCGCGGGATATGCTTAACCACCGCCGATAATGCAGTTGTTGTAAACAATACTTCGTATGACAACGGCTGGGATTCGTATCAGCAATATCATCTTGATGAGTTCAGCGATTGGTATGGCAGTAAAAACGGCGCCGGAGACAATAATATTTATGTAAACAATATTTTTTATATCGGTCTCAGTAACCGTGACAATCACAAAAAATTTCAGCCCAAATTCGGGATACCTTCAAAGTCAGGCCGCACATATCAGGGGTATAATTTGTACGCCGGCGCAAGCGTTAATTCCAACGCCATACACGAAGGCGATATAAATAATCAGGATCCGTTGTTTGTAAACGCGCCGCCTTTAATTGGCGCAAATGACAGAGCCGTTCCTAAAATGACCGATAATAAATCCGAAGAGCCGGATTTTTTGAACGCGTACCCATTGGATTCTTATCATTACTGGACGGTTGATTTTTCTCTGCAAGACGGCAGTCCGGCCATAGGAAACGGTTATAAAGCAGGCAGTGATTTTACAAAACCCAATAATAAAATGTCAGACGAAAAACTGGTTGAATTAAGAAAGTTTTTAGAATTGGGACTGCCGGAATATGATATATTCGGCAACAAGCGCGACCCTGATAATATGGATATGGGAGCGGTCGCTTATCATGTCACTCCTTAGCTAATACGTTATATTTTAAGTAGGGTCGGGCTTCCATGCCCGACCGTTTTCGCGTAATATTGCGGTTTCGCGGTACGGCATGGAAGCCGCACCCTACAAAAATCATGGTTCAGGGATACATCTATTATATAACCATATGTTTCATAGTTTCATCGGCGAGAAAACTGATTTTTACTTTGCCGAATCCGTCAACCCCAGATATAATCGTGTCGCAGAGAGGGTCAATCCATTTCTGCGGCAGTTTTTTCGCTCCGAGCAGCATTCCCAGAACAGAACCCGCAGTCGCTCCGTTGCAGTCTGTGTCAAACGCTCCCATGACTGCGTATCCGATAGTTTTCTCCAAGTCAAGTTCGCCGTATAAGAGAGCCGCCGCGACTATCATCGCGTTGGAGTTTGTGTGACACCAGTGGTGCGAAAAATGCTCGTTGTATTGCGTATGTATAGCTTCTATTGCTTCGTAGTATGTTTTATTTTCTTTTTTCCAGCCGATGACTTTGCGTATATCTTCGGCAAGACGGCAGTTTTCGGGGATTTCATTAAGTCCGGCGTTGATTATTTTTTCAATTACATCGGGAATGTCGCAGTCAAACGAAGCGGCGGCGGAAAGCATAGCCGCAACCCACATTTCGCCGTATATGCCGTTTTTGATATGGCTTATCGCCGCGTCCCTGTACGCAAATTCCGCGCCGAGTTCGGGATTTGCGGGGGTGATATAACCGAAAAAGTCCGCGCGTATCTGCGCTCCTATCCATTCCCTGTACGGATTGCAGTACGACGCGCTTTCCGGCGGGAGATAACTGTTCACCAAATTTTTGTACGCTACCCGTTCAGCCGTGCATACA
>WQXD01000358.1 GCA_009785015.1 Oscillospiraceae bacterium
CGGCTGAGTTGAGCGAAAATTTTCTCAATATGTCTTCAAATTTTTCATCGTCTTTATTTGCATATGCGAGGCTGTCAATATTTGCCCCGCAGGCATAAATACTTACGGAAATACAAAATAACAGTATTATTGCGGTTAATTTTTTTGATTGCATAATCTCACCCACTTTAGCGGAAAATAAAATTATCATGACATATAAAATAAGAATATCACATTTTGAAAAAAACTTCAATGCTAAATTTGTAAAGATTTACGATGTGCCCGAAAGCGCGTCTCAATTCAAATAAAATAATCAATCAAATCAAAATATTTACATTTGCCGTATTGCATAAACGATTTGACTGTGATATAATTTTCATGTAATTACACATTATAATATAGAAAATGGAGGATAAAATAATGATTAAGTATTATTTACGCAAAAGTATTTCAATTTCAACGGCACTGGTTTTGATACTGATGGCTGTTTTATGGTCGGGGGCAACTTTGACGGTACGAGCAGATATCGAGCCGCCTCTGACATGGGGACTCACTTTGACCGCCGATAAAAGCATGGTCAACGCGGGTGACACGGTCAACATTACTGCTGATTTTAACGTTATTTCAGGCGTTGTCAGCGGTTACAGCGCGACGCGGATTACGGTTTTTCTGCCGGCCGGATTGGAATATGACAGAGGCGTCATCTATGAGGGCGGAAGGCCGTCCGTGCTTCCAATCTCTCCCGTGAGTACGCCGGCCGGAACATCGGTGGTCGTTGAAATCAGCAATATGGGGGCATTTCCCGGAGAAGCGCAGCTTCGTATTGCGGCGAAAGTGAGCGACACATGGGACAAGAGTACGCTTACCATACGTTCAAGGTTGTATCTGCAAGCTGTCGGCGAAGAAATGTCCGACACCCCGGCCGAAGAAGCGGAGACGACGCTTCAACCCGCAACAACCATTGAACCTCCGGTTATTATCACGCCCAGCATTTATACCGTGCGCTTTGATTTGGAAGGCGGGGTTCGCTTGGGCGGCGGAGAGCTGACGCAGTCCGTAGCGAGCGGCGGTTCGGCTGTCGAACCCTCCATATACCGCGAAAACTTTACCTTTCTTGGCTGGGACGGTACATTTAACTACGTGACGCAAGACCTTGTGGTGCATGCGCTTTGGTCGGCTGAACCCATCACCCCCGTCATTTATAACGTGCGCTTTGATTTGGAAGGCGGGGTTCGCGTGGGCGGCGGCGCACTGATACAGTACGTAGCGAGCGGCGGTTCGGCTGTCGAACCCTACATATACCGTGAAAACTTTACCTTCCTTGGCTGGGACGGCGCGTTTAACCATGTGACGCAAGACCTTGTGGTGCGTGCGCTTTGGTCGGTTGAAGTAGACACGGGCCCGATTATAGTCAACCCTCCCGACAACAACAAAGTAGAAGGAAAATTTGACAAAGAGCAGGACAGTTTCAAGCATTTCAGCCATATGCCTATAATTTTTATCGTAGATTATCCTGTTTATTACCTTGAAAGCGTCGAAGTGGACGGCAACAGCCTTAAATTAAATACACAGTATATGGCGACGGCCGGAACTGCTTCCGGATCCACGGCGATACATCTAAGGGCATCATATATGAATACGCTGTCTGAAGGTTCCCATGCGTTGCATGTGAGTTTCAAGAGTGGGGTTTATTCCAACGCAGAAGTAAAAATAGCCGCTTACAGCAACCCATTTTACGATGTGAACAAAAACGACTGGTTTTGCGACGGCGTTGAAGCCATGAATGCCAGCAATTTGATGCAGGGCGTCAGCAGCACTCAATTCGGACCGCAATCGACACTGTCCCGTGGCATGGTGGTGACTCTCCTTTACCGTTTTGCCGGTGAACCAAGCATAGCCGGATTCCAAAATTCTTTCGCCGACATACCGTCAAACCAATGGTACACCAAAGCAGTTATTTGGGCGGCGGCGAATGGTATCGTGCTCGGTTACGGCGACGGAAAATTCGGCCCGAATGACCTTATGACGCGGGAACAGTTCGCAACCGTGCTGCTGCGGTATCAGGACGCTCTCGGCAATGTACCGATGGACATACTGATGGATCGTGAGTATAATGACTTCGGCAAAATCAATTCTTATGCCAAACCCGCAGTCAATAAGCTGACTATGCAGGGCGTGTTCCGCGATTGGCCCTCAAACCCGGAAAATCATTTTAATCCGCAAGACCCTGTTGCCCGCGCTGAGGTTGCAACGGTGATGCAACGATGGATCGAATCAATTGGTTGGTGAGCTTCGGTTAGAATTTTTATACTCCAAAGCGCGTTGAGACCCGCAGCCGGCGGGGTTCATATGCCCCGCCGGCTGCGCGCCCGGATGCCATTATGGTTCGCGTTTCATATGATAATTTTCAGTTTACTCTTTTACCGGCACAGTCACATATTTGTTTCCGTTAAAATAATAATACTCCGTTTCTTCGTTGCCGTTTTGCCTGCACCCGTTGTATTCATACCCATAGCCATCGCCGCAGAATATTTTGCATATCAGTCCGAATAGCGGCGACATATGCCATTGCGGATTATCCAACCCGGTCAGCTTTTTCGTCAACGTCCATGCCTCGTCCGTGGATTTTACTTTGATAAGCAGCGTGGGTTCGGCTTCTATGACGTGAACTCCCTCCGGCTGATTGGGGCTGCTCGTTTCCTGCCCGTGAAGCATGGCGCACGGCCTTTCCTTGCCTTTGAATTCCGGCAAACTCTTCATCGCATAGTCAATGCTGAGGCATATCATACAATCCGGCGTAATACTGTCGATGATTTTGCTTTTGTTGTCCTGAAACCATTTCCAGCTTGCGTGTACGTCCGGCTCGGAATCGAGGTCGGGAGCGACAAAATAAGACCCCGCATATATTGTTTTTGCTTTTTCGATGATTTCAAAGTCAACGCCCTCAATCGTTATTGTTTTGATAATTTTTTCGTTTGACATAAATCCTCCTGAGTATTTGTTATTTATTCAGGCGCCTGATTTTATATTTATTTTTCGGTTACGTAATCCTTGCTTGTATTATAAACGTCAAACCGAAATAATCCGTGAATATCCTCTTAATATTTTGGAAAACATTCCGTAATATTTTTATTTTATACGAGGATAAAATAGGCATTCCGCGCTCAATCCCAGTCCTGAACGATGAGCTGCTTTTGAAACTGTTTTAATTTATTTTGCCTCTCTTTGTAATCCGGCAAAACATTTTCAACTATTTTCCAAAAATGAGGCGAATGATTGTGTTCTTTTATGTGGGACAACTCGTGAACCACTACGTAGTCAATGACATTTTCGTCTGCCATGACAAGCCGCCACGAAAAATTTAGATTGTCCCTGCCCGAACAGGAACCCCAGCGTGTTTTTGCGCTTGTTATTTTGACTGCCGCCGGTTTTACATTCATAAACCCTGCGTATTTGCCGACTTTGTTTTGGCTGAAGCTCCCCATGCCTAAAAGCAGGGGGTTCAATCGTACTGGCAAGTCTCCCGCGTACCTCGAAAGATTTCGCGCACTACCTTGCTTCCGTTTGACTTTCACTACCTATGACTTCCATCGAAGTCATTACCGGTAGCATCGCGCCCGCTTCAAGACGCTTTTTGCTCTGTCTATATCGCTATGCTGCTTATATTTTTCTTGCCTGTCAAGCGTTTTACTTCCTCGTCGTGCTTTGCCTTGAA
>WQXD01000359.1 GCA_009785015.1 Oscillospiraceae bacterium
ATGGGACGAGAATGATTTATTCGGCGCGCTTTTATGGGACGACACTATGATGGGCGTAATTAACGCCGCGGGTGAAAAATGCGCTACGCTCAATCCGGTTACCAACGAATTAGAGCTCACATTATACACGCCAACAACAGTCAGCATGATAGCTAAATATATGGAAACTATATTAAACAGGGAAGTGAGCTTCACGTATCAGCGCAACTTCTGGGACGGCGTAAAAGCAAACGAAATGTTTGAAAATAACCAATCGCTGTTTTTCCTACAGCTAATGAAGTTAGTCACGGAAATGCGGGCGATGGAAACAGATTTCGGCGTAATGGACCTTCTGCGTAATTTTAATCCGAACTTCACGTCTTTTTATGAAAGAGGCGAAGCAAGGGCGCAAAGAGACTTAGAAAGAATAAACGAAGCGTTTGCGGAATTTGATTAAGGTTCTTCGAATAATTAAAAGCGCAATGCCCGCCGGGCATTGTGCGCCTTTACTTTAAACGCACGATGCGCTCGGCTTTATCTTGGCCTAAATTGTGATAAGGCAAAAGCTCGATGTCCGTCACGTTCTTTATATCGCCGACATATTTTTTTATCCTGCTGATTTCATCTCCCTCATTGAAGTCGGGTATAACAGGCACCCTGATTATTATCCTTTTTCCTGTTCCGGAGAGCCTGTCCAGATTTCCGAGTATCAGCCGGTTGTCTGCTCCGGAACCTTTTTTATGTATTTCCGGACTGACTGCCTTAATATCATATAAAAAAATATCAGTTAAATTGATTATCTTCTCAAAATTTTCCCACGGCACGTTGCCGGCGGTGTCAACAGCCGTGTTAATTTTTTTTGTTTTGCATAATTTTAAAAGCGTAAAAAGAAAATCCGGCTGGATAAGAGGTTCGCCGCCCGAAAAAGTTACGCCTCCTTCACTGCCGTAAAACGGCGCGTCTTTCATAATTTCGCGCACCGCTTCGGCAGCCGCCGTCAGCCTGCCCGAAACCGTCAGCGCCGCCGCAGGGCAAGCGCCGGAGCATGAAAGACAGGATTCGCATTTTTCTTTTTTTATTATAAATCTTCCGCCTTTGAAAGTCGCCGCGCCTACCGGACAAGCTGCCGCGCAGGAACCGCAAAATATACATTTGCTCCTGTTATACATAATCTGCGGAACCGGAGATATTGTTTCCGGATTGTGGCACCAGAAACACCGCAGGTTACAGCCCTGTAAAAATACTGTTGTGCGCAACCCCGGACCATCTGTCGCAGAACATCTCTGTATATTCGAAATCAATCCTTCCGCCGTATCATCTTTCATATCATCATCTCCTCGCGCTCGATAAGAGAATTCTGCGATTTTTTTGACATGTCCACAAACGCGGCGCTGTAACCGGTTATCCTTACCATGAGGTCGCGGTAGCCGTCCGGATTCTCCTGAGCGGCGCGGAGTTCGGCGGAGCTTGTCACAGTACATTGTATCTGATGCCCTCCGAGTTTAAAATAAGTTCGGACGATATGCGGGAATAACTTTCTGCCTGTTCCCTCCGCGAGGAAACTTTTATTTATTTTCACGTTCAGCGCGCCCGAGGCAATCAGGTCTTTCGGCGTTTTCGCTATTGCCGACAGCATAGCGGTAAGCCCGTTTATACAGGAGCCCCAAGCCGGCGAGGAATTTTGCGTCAGCGGAGTTCCCCCGAGCCGCCCGTCCGGAGTTGCGCCCGTTTTCTCGCCCTGCGCTATATATGACGTATCTGTTTCAAATGAGGACAGGACGACTCCTTTGTTGCATATTCCGCCCGTATCTAATTTGCTGATAATTCGGTAATGCATTTCGGCTATTCTTTTCGCATGACTGTTTGAAAGGTCATCGTCCTGTCCGTATTTTGGAGCGTTTATGCAGAGCCGACGCAAGTATTCGCTCTCCACGAAATTATTTTCGAGGGCGGCGCACAATTCCCTCAGCGAAACTTTTTTATCCATGAATATAACTTTGTCGAGGGCGGTGATATTATCTACAGCCGAACCGAAAAAAGAAGCGATATTCAGGAAAATCGTATAATCAAGAGCTCCGAGGTCCTTCGTATACCCTTTTTTTGGCGGTCCCTCCATGAAACAGTCATCCACTTTGAGAATTCCCGGACGGTGCGTATGCCAGTTCATGACATTGCTTTTAATATTATCGAACTGCCCGTTTATTTCAGCCTCCGCGAATTTTTCCAACCGGCTGTAAAAGCGGGCAATATCCATATCGTCCGCCATGCCGTCCCCGCACATTTCTTTGAGAAGGCGCAGCATATAATGAGTATAAGAGCAGCCCCGGGCAAGCATTATGCTATTCGCGGAAACCGAGGGCCAGTTGCAGCCGTACATCTCGTATCTTACGGCGTCCTCCGGTTTTACGCCGCTTTTTATCATGGCGTTCATGACGACATTGTCGCTGTATATCATCATGGATGAACCTTCCGCCATCTTCATGCACAACTCGCGCCATATTATATCGTCCGCCTGGTCGCAATACCTGTACACGATGACCGGATTCTCGAAACGGGGGACGATATTTTTGATGAAAAGCAGCGTCAGTTCATTGTCCGCGCAGTTTCCGGCAGCGTCTAACCCTCCGAGCGTAAGATACTGAGGGGCGTCATAATTAAGATTGCGGTTCCAGCCGGTATCTTTTTCGTCCCCGTAGGATAACTGATGCTCCCCCCGCCCGAGTATAATATTTTTTTTACAGTAAAAATCGACTATGAGCATCTCCGCGTATTCTTCGTCGAGAACGCCGTTTTTTATATCGTTTCTGTAAAAATCGATAAGAAGCATATCAAGCCGTCCGAGCGTGAGCGTGGGGTTTCCGGCGCATATCGTGCAGTAGACAAATTCGAGCGTCCATATAAGCTGCAAGGCTTCCCTGAAACTTTCCGGCGGATTATCCGCGATTCGCCAAAGGCATTCCGCCGCTTCGCGCAGTCCTTCTTCTTCTGCCCTGCCGGCGCATCTGCGGGTATAATTCCTGAATGCCCCGTATATAAGAATCATGCCTTCATAAAAAACGAGCGTTTCTTCTTTTTCGCCGTTTTCACGCCGCCGCACAAGCTCCTCCGATGCAAATTTCTCAAGCCCGGCGAACCCTTTTTTTAATAATATATCCCAGCGCAGACTTTCGTGACCGCCGTCCGGCAGCCAGTACGGCTTCGCGCCTATCGCGGCGATAGTTTCGTTGAAAAACGCTTCTCCTTCTTCGTCGGGGACTTCTTCTTTTATCCGCCCGATTAGCAAGTCGTGCGGCTCCACCGGGATTTCTATATTTTCTAATATATATCCGAGCCCTCGACCGATTTTAAGAGGCTGATGCGGCAGGGGAGCAACTATTTTATCCGCTTCCGCGCAAATGCGGAGCCGCTCAAGCGTAGTGCTGTTTACAGGCTTATATCTTAAAGCATATAAGGCTTCTTCAAGATTTATATTAATATCCATACTATAACCTCACATTTATTATGCCTCGTTTAACACGGCAACTTCGGCGCTGTCAAGACTAATTTCAGATGCTTTGATATTCTCCAGCAGATGCGGCAAGCCGCTTGAGCTGAACAGCGGTATAATCATAGGTCTGTCGCTGAACCTTACCGAATGCAGCATCCACGCTATGACAAGAGCAGATGCGGATATTCCTTTTTCCATAGC
>WQXD01000360.1 GCA_009785015.1 Oscillospiraceae bacterium
AGAAGCGAAAGAAGCGAAAGAAGTGAGAGACGCAAAGGCGCATCTGCGCTATGTGCGCATTTCGCCCCGCAAAGTGAAAATCGTCCTGGACCTCATAAGAGGCAAAGAGGTGGGAAGGGCAGCCGGCATATTGAAATCCACGCCCAAGATCGCGGCGGAATACCTGTATAAGCTGCTCAATTCCGCTGTGGCGAACGCGGAAAACAACCATCGCCTTGACCCCGCGAAACTGTATGTGAGCGAATGCTTCGTGTGTCCGGGGCCGACGCTGAAAAGGGCGATGCCCAGGGCGAAGGGAAGTATGGACAGGATAAACAAAAGAAGTTCCCATATAACGATCGCCGTAAGCGAAAAAGCCGAATAAATCAAAATATAATGCATTGAGTAAGGAGGAAAGTCACCGAAAAATGGGTCAGAAAGTTAATCCTCACGGTTTACGTGTTGGCATAATCAAAAACTGGGATTCCCGCTGGTTTGTAAAAGGGCCGGAGTTTGGAAAAACCCTTGTGTCGGATTACAATCTCAGAAAATTTTTAAAGAAGAAGCTGTTTTTAACGGGAGTGCCCAAAATAGAAATAGAAAGGGACAATCAGAGGGCGAGGGTGCTGATACACTGCGCGAAACCCGGGTTGGTCATCGGGAGGGGCGGAGACGAAATAGAGAAACTGCGCCCCGAAATAGAAAATATACTCGGAAAGCCCGTATCGGTCCACATAATCGAAGTCAAATTCCCCGACATGAACGCCCAGTTGGTCGCCGAAAAAATCGCCGAACAGCTCGAAAAGAGATTTTCTTTCAGAAGGGCTATGAAGCAGGCGATGGCCGCCACCATGAAACTCGGGGCCAAGGGGATAAAGATAGCCGTTTCAGGCCTTCTCGGAGGCGCGGACATAGCGCGCACGGAACATTATCATGAAGGAACAATCCCGTTGCAGACCATAAGGGCGGATATCGACTACGGTCAGCACGCCGCGCTTACAAAGATGGGGCTTATCGGTATAAAGGTCTGGATATACAAAGGCGAGGTGCTGACAAAAGTCAACAGGGACGCGAAATCCGAGGCGGACAGAAGCCGCGTAGGCGAAAGTATCCCGCAGAGAAGAGAGCGCCGCCATGACCGTTCCGACAGGGACGGCGACGACAAAGGCGAAAGATCCGACAGGCCGCCGTATCAGCAAAGGGATAACAGGGGCGGCGACCGGAGACCGCAGGGACAGGGCGGCGGCGGCAGAGGCAGATTCAACAATACCCCGGCGGCGCCGCCGAGCAATTTCGGCAACAGAAAATCATTCGGCCAAAAAACCGCGAGGCCGGTCAGATCCGCCGACGACGAAGTGCCGGAAGCGCCGAGGGATGACTCATCAAAAGGAGGTAACGGCGATGTTAATGCCTAAAAGAGTGAAGTACCGCAGGGTTCACAGAGGCAGGATGAAGGGCAAGGCGACCAGGGGAAATACCCTCTCATACGGGCAGTTCGGCCTTATGGCGCTTGAGCCGTGCTGGATCACGAGCAATCAGATAGAAGCCGCGCGTATATCGATGACACGATATATCAAAAGGGGCGGCAACGTGTGGATCAAAATATTCCCCGACAAGCCGGTCACCGAAAAACCCGCCGAAACCCGGATGGGCTCGGGCAAAGGATCTCCGGAATATTGGGTCGCGGTTGTAAAACCCGGCAGGATCATGTTTGAAATGGACGGGATATCGGAGGAACAGGCGAGGGAGGCGATGCGCCTGGCGACGCATAAACTTCCGGTAAAATGTAAATTTGTGACAAAAAGCATAATGGAAGAAATGCAAAACCTGCAGAACACGGCCAATGAAGAAAAATAAGAAAGGAGATTGAATTCTAAGTATGAAGGCGTCAGAAATAAGGGAACTCAGCGAGGGAGATCTCGAAAAGAAAATAAAGGAACTCAAGGAAGAACTTTTTAATCTCCGTTTTCAGCACGCGATAAATCAGTTGGACAATCCCGTCAGATTAAAACACGTGAGAAAAGATATTGCGAGATCGCTGACAATCCTGAAGGAGAGGGAACTGAAAGCAATGCACGAAAGCCGATTGGTGTGAACCGCATGATCGGGAGAATACGATAGAGAAAGGAGTTACCAATTTAAAATATGGATACGGCTGATAATGTTGAACAGAAAATAGAAGAAATAGAAGAAACAGAAAAAACAGAAGAAGAAAACGTGGCTGCCGAAGCCGGAGGGGACGTCTCTGCCGCTGCTGCGAGAAATATGCGAAAAGAGCGGATCGGCATGGTGGTGAGCAATAAAATGGAAAAGACGGCTGTGGTAAAAATCACGGAGAGCGTAAAACACGACAAATACAGCAAGATAATGAAACGCTCGGTAAAATTCAAGGTACACGACGAAAACAACGAATGCGACGTCGGCGACAAGGTTTTGATAATGGAGACCAAGCCGCTTTCAAAGGACAAACATTTCAGGCTTGTCAGGATCGTTGAAAAAGTCAAGTAATTCATAAACAAAAAGGTGAGGAGGAAGTCCAATGATTCAGCAGCAATCCTTGATGAAAGTCGCCGACAACACCGGGGCCAAGGAGCTCATGTGCATAAGGGTGCTGGGTGGTACCGGCAGGAGATACGCCAATATCGGGGACGTCGTGGTATGTTCGGTCAAAAAGGCCACACCCGGGGGCGTCGTCAAAAAAGGCGAGGTCGTACGGGCGGTCGTCGTGAGAACGGCGAGCGGGCTGCGGAGAAGCGACGGTTCGCATATACGCTTCGACGAAAACGCCGCAGTCATCATAAAAGAAGACAAAAACCCCAGGGGAACCCGTATTTTCGGCCCTGTGGCGAGAGAGCTGAGGGAAAAAGATTATTTAAAGATACTGTCCCTTGCCCCTGAAGTATTATAAGCGTGAGGAGAGATTAAAATGGGATTATATAAAAGCGTCGATAAAAGCAAATCCGTGTCTCATGTAAAAAAAGACGATGAAGTCATAGTCATATCGGGAGACGACAAAGGCAAAAGGGGCAAAGTCATAGAAGTGGCCCCGAAAGAGGGAAAGCTCATAATAGATGGGGTCAATACGGTCTCAAAGCATGTAAAACCCCGCCGCCAGGGAGAACCGGGCGGTATAATCAAAACCGCCGGCCCGGTCTACGCCTGCAAGGTTTTGCCGTACTGTTCGAAATGCGGCAAAGGCGTGAGGATAAAGGAAAAGGCGTCAAAAGACAATAAACGCGTGAGGGTATGCGCCCTGTGCGGAGAAGAAATATAAATTGTGCGGAAAGGAGCAAATAAACCATGGCATCCAGGCTCAAAGAACAATACACCTCGGCGATCGCCCCTGAGCTCATGAAAAAATTCAATTACAAATCGGCGATGCAGATACCCAAACTGGAAAAAGTGATCATAAACGTGGGATGCGGAGAAGCGAAGGACAATTCAAAAGTGATAGATTCGGTTATCGGCGATATAATGACGATAACGGGACAAAAAGGGGTTCCGACATCCGCAAAAAAATCGGTGGCGAACTTCAAGCTGCGCGCGGGGACGAAAGTCGGTGTGAAAACGACGCTCCGCGGCGATCGCATGTATGAATTTCTGGACAGGCTGTTCAATCTGGCGCTTCCCCGCGTGCGCGATTTCAAGGGCGTGAGCCCGAACGCTTTCGACGGCAGGGGAAATTA
>WQXD01000361.1 GCA_009785015.1 Oscillospiraceae bacterium
GAACGCTCCAATGTGTTTTCGCTTGATAACTTTTCTCCGAGTTTTTTGCGTTCGCTCCCTTTGATTTTGGCTTCCGCAAGTTTTGATGTTTCCTCCGAAAGAACGGCGTGAATCTGCGTTATACGGGCAAGTTCTGTGTCAAGATTTATTTTTGTTGCCCTATAATCATCTTTATCTACTTCGCCGACGACAAACCGCTCGTAAAGTCTGTATTTTTCTTTATTCATTTTTTCGATTTGTTTCTCGTAATCAGATTGTTGTTCGGTCTTAATCCGTAATTCCGATGTATCGGTTATTTCATCAATATTCGTAACGCTCTGAACCTGCTTTGTTATAATCCCGAAAATAGTGTCCGCGAGGTCATGCGCAGATATACTCAAACGGTAACATTCCAAATCGGCGGCAATGTTCGTAAAATGGCACATAAATCTTGCGTTTTTCGTACAGCCTAATTGCATGGTATGACCGCAACAGCCGCATATAACTTTTCCTTTAAGCGGATTTTCGGTTTTACGATACTTTTGAGAAGTATAAATTTTTCGTTTGCGCGGCGAATTTGATTTTTGGCTTTTGATTTTTCTTACCTCGTCGAACAGCTTTTTATCTATGATTGCGGGGTGATGGTTTGGAATTTTAATCCATTCGCTTTCAGCCTGCGTAATGAGGGTTTTATTTCCGAACTCGGCAGTTTTTTTCCGTCCGGCGATATATGTTCCCGCATATTGTTCGTCAAAAAGAATACTCCTGATGACGCTCGAATCCCAAATACATAACGGATTTACCGCCTTTTTCTTGTATTCGCCCGGCGTAGGACGTTTTTCCTTGTAAAGATATTCCGCAATTTTTTGTAAATTTTTCTTTTCAAGCGCAAGTTCAAAAATCAATCTCACCGTTTTTGCGGCGGTTTCGTCTATGACCATTCGCCGTTTCTCGTTCAGCATATAACCAAAAATGCAATTTTTTTTGACCGCTTCGCCGCGTTTCATTTGTTCGTGTTTTGCGGCTCTGATTTTTTGGGAAATGTCACGGCTGTACCACTCGTTTGTGAAAAACTTGAATACAACGTCTATATCGCCAGTATTTCCGTCATAATTAACGGAATCGAAATAATCGGACACAGATATAAACCGGACGCGGTACAACGGGAAAATCTGCTCGATGAAATAGCCTGTTTCTATCGCGTTCCGCCCGAATCTGCTGAAATCCTTGACGATGATACAATTTACCCCGCCGTTTCTGACTAATTCAAGCAATTCCTGAACGGCAGGTCGTTCAAAATTCGTGCCGCTGTAACCGTTGTCCACAAATTCTATAATTTCGGCGTTCGGAATATCAAGTTCCGCGAGGTGCGCGTCAATAATAATATGTTGATTTTCAATACTCATACTGTGGCTCTGCGCGTCGTCCAATGAAAGGCGTATATATTTCGCTACCACATATTCAGCCATTTTCGTCACCCCCGAACGCGTCGGCGAATTTGAAATATACTTCGACGCTTTTATCAGTATTAACAAGAATTTTCTCCACAAGTTTATCTATTATTTCCTCAGTTAAATTATCGTTGGCAAGAACCGCCGAAACCGCTTCCGCAAATGCTGTATATTCTTTGTTTTTTTGTTCCGTTTCTCTGCCGTTATTACGGATTTCTTTTGCGCGGGTTGATAAATCCTCTATTTTTGCTTCATAATCCGCTTTCATTTTAATAAACTCGTCGCGGGTTATAACGCCGCCGACCATACTCTCGTACAAACTTTTTAACATTCGCCCGTCTTTATCGAGTTGGGAATTTATTTCACGGAGTTCAATATCGACAGAAATTTCGCCGCACTTCGTTTCCCGTTCGAGCTGTATAAATCTGCCGAGAATTATTTCCGCGTGTTTTTGGATTATGCCGATAATTTCGTTTTTTAAATCCGCTTCTTTTACAGATACGACGGTACAGGTATCGTTTGTAAATTTCCATTTGGATTCGCAACGAAACCAGTATGTCCCGTCTTTGTTTTGCCGCTTTCGTTTCATAATATGTCCGCATTTCGCGCAAAATACTTTGCCTTTGAACAAATGCGGCGAATATGCGCCGTTATATTTCTTTTCCGCGTTTGATTCTGATATTTTTTGGCGGATTTTTTGTATTTCATCGAACATTTCCCGGCTTATAATCGGTTCGTGAGTATTTTGCACAATCACCCATTTTTCCGGCGGAATAGATATTGCTTTGTAGTTTACTTTTTGCCTTTTATTTTGTACCATATCACCGATATACATACGATTGGACAGCATTTCGGTGATAGACCATATACGCCAATGCTTTGAATCGGCAAATCTATTTTGCGTATTAAAACCTTTTGACTGCTTATACTGGATTGGCGGCAAAATTTTTGCCTCGTTCAGTTTACGGGTGATTTCCCCTACGGTAATACCTTCTATTGTCCACTCGAATATCTGGCGGACAACCGCCGCCGCTTCTTCGTCAATAATCAACTTATGGCAATCGTCCGGTGAAAACGTAAATCCGTAAGGAGCTACACGCCCTACAAAACGCCCGTCTTTGATATACTGTTGCTGTACCGATTTGCATTTTCGGCTTATGTCAAGCGCGTATGATTCCGCGATTATGTTTTTGAGCGGCAGCATTATACCGCCGTCGCCTTTGTTTGAATCGAAACCGTCAGTTACGGAGATAAAACGGCAATTAATCGAAGGCAAATACTTTTCTATATAATAACCTGAGTCTATCGCGTTTCTGCCAAAACGTGATAAATCTTTCACGATAATGCAGTTTACCCGCTTGTTCTCGACATCTCTGAGCATTTTTTGAAAGCCCGGACGGTCAAAATTCGTACCCGTAGTATTGTTGTCCGTATATACGTCATATAACTTTATATCGGACGAATCGGCGATGAAACTTTCTATGATATTACGCTGTGTTTCAAGCGAATCTCCGGGTTTGCGTTTCGCGTCCGCCGAGAGCCGCACATACGCGGCGGCGTTGTAAGATACCTTCGACGTATTTTCGATTACCGTATTATCAAGGTTTTTTCGGCTTTTCCGTGCCATCTTACGCTACCTCCTTTCTGATAAGCGCGAGCGCGCTCTCGTATTCGGATTGGTAGTTGAATGTAATTTCTAATTCTGTTTTGCTTTTTATCTTTATGCTGTGAATAAGGTTCACGACCGTTCTGCGGTCTATTTCGGTCATATCGTCGAACCGCTTGAAATGCTCCGCCCATTTAAGGCGTTCGCTTTTTCCCGCGAGTACGTCTTCAAGCTGTTCTTGGAGTATGGAATTAGCTTCACGCAGTTGGGTTTCCTCGTAAATATACTTTTCTTTTAATTGTTTGTGGTCGTCTTTTGAAATTATGCCGTCAATCAAATTTTCGTACAGCGACGATTTAAAGCCGTTTATCTTTTCAATCTGCCGTTTATTATCGTCGATTTGCGTTATATATTGTTTCGCCGCCGCATTGATTATTTTTTGGCTGTCGCTTTTGGCGATGATTTCTTCAAGCGACGCCACATTTGTGATTTGCGCCTTGACGCTCTCCAATATACATTCCGCAAGGGCGGTTTCTTTTAGCATAGGGGCGTTTCCGCAACCGTGTTTTTTTGTCGTCGGGCAGTAGTAATAACGATACAGTTCGCCATTCTACGACACGGATCTTCTC
>WQXD01000362.1 GCA_009785015.1 Oscillospiraceae bacterium
CTTTCTGGCGACCACGTGGCACAGCTCGGCGGTTATGGCAAAACATTTGCTGGGCGTCGAAAAAAGCGACAACGAGACGGCGCAAAATTTGGCGATGACGCTCCTCGAATTATTTTCTGTCCGGTAGAAAACAGGAGGTTGAGGGTCAAAATGACCCTCAACCAAAAGCAAACCTACTCTCCTATTCTCCTATTCGCCGAGCTCCAGCGCGAGGCAGTTGGTATATTCGGTAGGCAGCGCATCCGGCAGTTTCACCGTCAATACGCCGTAGGACTGCGCGAAGGGAACCGGGCCGCCGCCGAGCAGCCTCACGGATTTCACCTTGTCCGCCTCGCCGAGGCTCTTTATGACCGCGGCGCGGTTTTTCGGGGCATTGAGCACAAAGGCGTAGAGCGTGCTGCCCTTTGCCGCGAAACGGTAATCGGAGCTGTTCCACTGCGTTTTTACTTCCTTGAAACCGTCGATGACGGCCTGCGTGTCGCCTTCGCCGTATATGCGCCAGGGACGCGTGCCGTAAACGCCCTCTCCGCAAACTGAAAACCATTTCGCGAGCTCATCGAGTATATATACCGCTTCGTCGTCGATCGAGCCGTCGGGCAGCTGCAGTATATTTAACAGCATGGTGCCGTTTTTGCTGATTATATCCACGAGCATTTCTATGATGTGAGCGGGCTTTTTGAATTCCTGTTTGGCGTCGTAGAACCAGTTGCCTATGCAGGTGTCCGTCTGCCACGGGCTGGGGTTTATGCCCGGGAGCTGGCTTTTCTCTATGTCCAACACGCCTACATTGTAGATTTCGGGGGCCCTGCTTTTTTGGGTGTATACCGCGCGGTTTTCGCCGTATTTTTCAATTGAAGCGTTGTACAGGCGCGAAACCGCCTCCAGGCCCCATTTATACTGGGCGGAATCCGGGGAAAACCCTTCCGCGTTGTGCCAGTGCTCGCCGAAGGGCAGCGAGCCGTCCGAATACAGCAGGTCGGGCTTGTAGAGCTCTATCAGCTCATCCATGACCGAAAGCCAGTAATCCCTGAATTTTTCGTTTGACGTGTACCACGGGGCGCCCGCCTCGGGGTTTGACGGATGCTCGAAGTTGTCCAAGTAAAAATCGCGGTATTCGGGGTCGTTTCCGTCATAGGGTACTCCTTTGTAGGGCCCGTAGGAGTCGCTGCCTTTGTTTACCCTCCACCACGAGAACGTGGCCCCGAGGTGTTCGGTGAAGCCGAAAGGCATATTGTTTTTTTCCGCGGCCGCTTTCCAGAGCCCGCATATGTCTTTGTTCGGGCCGACCTGCGCGGAATTGAACCGGTTGAGTTTTGAGGGATAGTTGAAAAAGTGGTCGTGGTGCATCGCCTGCCCCACGAAATAGCGCGCCCCGGCTTTGTAATACAGCTTCATAAGCTCATCGGGCTCGAATTTTTCCGCCTTCCACAAGGCGCAGACGTCTTTGTAGCCGAATTTCGACGGGTGCCCGTAGTGCCTCAAATGGTACAGGTACTGCTGCGAGCCTTGCATATACATGCTTCTCGCATACCAGTCGCCGAACATGGGCACGCTTTGCGGCCCCCAATGGGACCATATTCCGAATTTCGCGTCCCTGAACCAGGCGGGGCATTCAAACCGGGTCAAAGACTCAAAAGTGGGCTCGAATTTTTTCATAACTGATTTTCCTCCTTAAAATTTAAAAAATGTTTAATAAAGCTTGATACTTGATAAAGGATGTTATTTATGGCTTTGCTTTCGGTCATCGTACCTTTGTATAACGAACAGGAATGCGCCCAAACGTGCTATGAGCGCGTCGCCGGGGTTTTGTCGTCTGTCGATATGGGCGGCGGAAAGCCGGAGTTTGAGATCATATTCGTCGACGACGGTTCCGCCGACGGGACCCTGCCGATCATTTTATCGCTCGCCGAAATTGACAAACGGCTGAAAGTGATAAGCCTCTCCAAGAATTTCGGCCAGCAGGCCGCTTTTTCGGCGGGAATGGAATACGCGAAGGGGGACGCGGTGATATTTTTGGACGCGGACCTGCAGGACCCTCCCGAGGTGATACCGGAATTTATCGAAGAATGGCAAAAAGGGAGCCAGATCGTCTACGGGGTGCGCGAAAAGCGCGAGGGCGAGTCCAAATTCAAACGCTTTACCGCCAAGCTGTATTACAGGCTGCTCGGCCTTCTCGCAGATGTAAAAATACCGCGCGACACCGGCGATTTCAGGCTCATAGACCGGCGGGTCGCGGACGCGGTGCGCAAAATGCCGGAACACAACCGGTTTTTGAGGGGTATGAGCTGCTGGACGGGATTTAAGCAGTCATCGGTGGCTTACCACAGGGACAGGCGTTTTTCGGGAGAGACAAAATACAGCTTTTTCAAAATGATAAAACTCGCCGCCGACGGGATACTTTCCTTTTCGGCAAAACCGCTCAAAATAGTATCGATGCTCGGCGTTTTATCGCTTTTTGCCTCACTGCTGCTCTTCATATATGTGCTTGTCTCGTTATTTGCCGGCAGCGCGCAGGCCGGCTGGTCCTCGATTATATGCGTTATAACGTTTTTCGGCGGGCTGCAGCTGACCGCGCTGGGGATAATCGGCGAATATATAGCCAGAATCTTTGAAGAAGTCAAAAACCGCCCCAACTATATCGTGAACTTCACGGTGAATACGGACGAGACCCCCCTGAATCGATAATATCCCAGAGCTCTTCGATTTCTTCTTCCGTATTCGGGCGCGCGCGCCTGTACACATACGCCGTCACGCCGTCTTTTAACTCAAAGCTCACATCGATTTTTTCAAAAGCGCCCGCAAAAGCGGTGTCCGAGGTGAGCATTTCGGCGGGTACCGCCACGGCGAGCTGTTCTTGCCGGTCCAAATGGGTCTGTACCGGCAGGGCGGTCACGATATATTTGACATACACGATATTGTACGGTTTTCCGTCCCGCTTGTCGACTTCGGGCAGATAGGCGATGTTTTTGGATTTTTCAAGCGGCGTAAGGCAATTCAGGGAAGCCTCCGCTTTGGCTGTGATATCCGCATTGAGCACAAACGAAGAAGCCAAAACCGCCACATCCCCCTCAAGGTTTTTCACAAACTTCGCGAGCTCTGCCAGATTTTTCGCGTCCTCCCTGACCTGGGGATAGATGCTAAAAGAGGGCAGCGGCGAAAAAAAGGCGATTTCGCCCAGCGACTGCGGCTGCGCCCCCGGTATAAACATCCCGGCCGCGCAAAATACCGACACAGCCGCGAGTATTGTTTTCGCGCGCTTCGAGGTTTTTATGAAATTTATCAGAATGAGGGCAAAAACGGGGACATACAGCAAAAGGTGCTGCTGCCCGTGAGTCTGGATTGAGACAAACATAAAAAACACGGCGGCAAAGAGCGCATACAGAAATACCGTTTTTGTCAGCTGCTCTTTTTTTTTGGCGGCGAGGGCATATATCACATACCCGGTGAGCGCCGCAATCAGCAAAATTCCGAAATATCTCAAAAATATCTTTATATCCGCATCAAATGAAAATTTATACGCCGAATAGATATCGGCGTAATTTTTGCCGAGCAGCCTTTTGGTGAAATATCCCTGGAAAAAGATAAAAAACGGGACAGAGAAACCGAGCAGCGTGAAGGCGGCTTTTTTTATTTTTTCCCCGCGCAAA
>WQXD01000363.1 GCA_009785015.1 Oscillospiraceae bacterium
AATTCTTTGGTGTCATGCCAGTGATGCGCATTCCCCCCGAGCCAAACCACCACGATATTGTCCGTTATTTTTGGATATATCAGAATCGCGGAGGCTATATTCGTGATTGCCCCGATTGCCACGACATACAGCGGGGCGCTTGCGCTGTAATTTTGGGCCAATTTTGCGAGGTGTTCGGCAGCCGACGAGATCACGGGCGTTTTTTCGTCGCTTAGGTATCGCCCGGAGCCTTTAAACACTTCGATTTGTTCCGTGCCGCCGATCAGCGACAGCACTTTTTTTATCTCGCCGTAGCTTTTTTCCATCCCGTCCTCCGGCCCCGAGGACCTGCCGTTGTGAAACGGCGCGGCGTATATCGCCTTTACATTCAATCTCCCGCGGTTTGCGATCATATATGCGATGGCGAACTGGTCGTCGATTTCGTTATATGCGTCCGTGTCCAAAATCACGTCCGGCGCCGGGGCGGGCCTTTCGAGGTTTTTGATCAGTGCAAGCGTATCCATATGTATTTTATCCCTTTCCGTTTATTTGTTTTTATTCCTTTTTATTCCAATGAAGCGTATTTGTCGGTCATTTTTTCGAGGGCGGCGAAAGCTTTCGATTCCAATTTTTCGTACTGCGACACCAGATCCGTTTTGTACGCATCCACCATGTTGAGCGTGAACTGCGCGAGCCCGCCCCAGTTGTTCATATATCCCGGATCATATGTGATAGTGGAAAATATGAGGTCCATCGTCATTATGGATTCTTCGTCGCGCGCGTGCTTGCCTTTGAGCGATATGTCGTAATAGGCGGGGGTGAGCATATTTTTGCCGATGGCGCCCAAGTGCGATATGACCGCCCCGGTATTCTCGGGGTCTGGGTTGGAGGCCGGGATCGCCATCATCTGAGCCACGTGGGGGTTTACCGAATGGTAATACCTGTCCTGGCTTTCGTCGTAGAGCGGCATGGGAAGTATCCCGAAATCGGTTTCCATTTCCCTGAGATTGGGGATCGAGTGAAATTCGTTCCAGTTGAACAGCCCCTGGTTGTTGGCGAACATGACCCTTGACCGCTCGTTGTTCGAGCCCGCTTTGGACCAGCTCCAGAACAGTTCCGGTTTGTACAAAAGCCCGGTTATTTTTTCGAATATGGCCACCGTCTTTTCATTCATGAAGGTTATCTCGGGGATGTCGTCGCCGTTTTTCTCGGCGAATTTGACCCCGCCGCCGATTAAGCTCACCGCTATGATATCGCAGTATCCCAAAAGGCCGTATTTGTCTTTGTCGTCCCATTTGCCGTCGCTGTTCAAGTCCTGCGAAACCGCGGTGCACATCTCCAGAAATTTATCCATCGTCCATTTGTTTTCTTCCACAAACTGATACGGGTTCCCCAGGGCGTAATCCTGCATCATCTGCTTGTTGAACAAAATTATGGCCACGGATTTTTTATACATGGTGCCGATATCCCCGGTCATATAGTACAGTTTGCCCATAATCGACAGATCGGATACCGCGTTTTGGTCCCACCAGGGCTGCGCCAAATCTATGTTGGGCACCGAGTAAAGGTCGTATAATACCCCCTCCTGCGCCAGAGAGGCGCTGTCGAAAGTGCTGTTGAAAGCCAGATCATAGGCGTTCTCGCCCGCGTTGACCGTTTTCCGTATGTTGCCCACATGCGCGCCGTAGTCCGTGTTTACGGGAATTATGCTGATGTTGAACATATCCTCCACCGTCAGGCTCCTCAAATACACGGCGTCATTGATGGGTTCGCCGTTTTGTTCCTCCGCGGTAAAATCGACGTCGCGCCATTCGTCGGCGTTATTGGGGTTTACAAGGATTCTAAATTCCTTGCCGCCCCAGTCAAAGGGCTCGGCCTGGGCCTTGTATTCGATTGGCCCCGCATCCGCGGCGCTGTCCTCGCCGGCTTCGGTATCGTCCGCCGCTTTTTCGGCGGTGGGCGTATCGGTTTTTTGATCCTCGCTTTTCGCGCAGGCGGGCGCGCAAACCGTAAGACACATGGCCAGCAAAATCAAAAGCGCCGGAATTGGTATTTTATTTTTCGCTTTCATGGATAATCCTCCTTAGTTTTGGCTTGAAAATATAATCGATTTACTGCGGATCAGTTGATTTGAATGCGATTATATCATATTTTACCGCGTTTATCAAGCTGAAATTTAAAATATTAAAGAAAAAAATGTTGACAATTTGAAAATATTATGATACAATATCCAAATATACGGAGGGTTACCGAAGCGGTAACGAAAATAAAAACCGTACCGGGTAAAGGGCGGGAGTTTTCCACGAAAAAACTCCCGCCCTTTTATTATTGCCTGCTGTTGACACGGAAGTTAGTATACCACATTTACAGCAGAAATTCAACAAGAATTTTGTAAAATAATTATTACCGCAAACAGCACAGCGGAACAGGCTTGATCCGCTCCGCTCCGCCGTGCCTTCTCTTTACTTTTACTGGCTGAAATTGCTTATTTTGATCAATTTAAAATTTTAACCGGTATAGCGGCTTTTGCACCCGTTTTTGCCGAAGCTCCGAAATTAAATTTGGGGGCAAGTTCGTCCGCGAAAGCATAGCCGTAAAATTCAGGAGCATAATTTGTTATCGCTTCAAAAACGATGTCAATAGCTTTGGCGAAATCTTCTTCATTTTCAAACGGCATTCCCTTGAAATATAGCATGGTACAGGGAGGCAGTTCGATTATTTCATAACCCTCCGGCAATGACTTCGCATAATCGGCGGGGACTTCAATTCCTGCCGCAACAGACGAAGTGCCATCTTTAATTAAATTTTTAGGCAATTCCAAGATTGCGGCGGTGTCGAATTTTTCAGAGGCGTCATTAAATCCCTCCCATTCGCAGCCTTTTTCTTCGCAGTATGACCAGTAATCGGTTGCGTTTTTTGAACGCTGCAAAATTAATTTGCGTGCAGGGCGCTGCACAGCCTGTACAGTTACGGTTCTTGATATTAAATCATTCATTTCTTCACCATTCCTTTTATTATTTTTAATGTAAAGGTAGTATTCAGAAACAGGACGGTAAGTGAAATAACTCAGAATCGGTTTTTCTTTTCGGTACTTTTTCGGCGTTATCGCGAATTGCCGGGCAAAAGCCCTTGTGAAAACATCATGGGAATCAAATCCTGAATTTAACGCGATGTCAATTACTTTTGAATCCGAATCCCGAAGTTCTTTTGCCGCTTTCGTAAGCCTTAACGCCCGAATATACTCAAACGGAGTTTTATGCGTCAGCTCCTTGAAAATCCGTAGCGAATGCCATAGGCTGTATCCGGCGGCGCGGCTTAAATCCTGCATAGTTATTTCTTCGTCAATGTGTGAAACGATATATTTTTGCATTCTGTCCACCGCATTGATTTTTTCCCAATCTTGCATTATCCTTCCCACCTTTCACCTATAATTATAAATGAAACGGTATTTATTTTCTCGACTTTTATTGCCATGTTGGTATTAGAAAATATAAATTTCCTTCGCTATTCAATACATAACATTATACCATAGCAGACCGCAGAAATACAACGAATGAATATGAATAAAACGTAAAATCCGAAAGGCAGCGCGTAAACGCCGTGCTAGAAAATAGTTTGTTTTATTTCTGTTCTGCAAACATTTTTCCAATCATAAAAAC
>WQXD01000364.1 GCA_009785015.1 Oscillospiraceae bacterium
CGAGCAGGGATACTCGCCCGATTTCTGCATTGCTCCAGATAAAGTAAATAAAGGCAGACCGTATCCGTATATGATTTGGGAAAACATGATGAAGTTTGAAATCATAAATCCGCGTGAAGTAATAAAAATCGGAGATACTGCCGTTGATATAGAAGAAGGCAAAAACGCAAACTGCTGGACGGTCGGCGTGATTATGGGTTCTTCCGAACTTGGGCTAACCCGCGATGAAATTGCCGTTTTATCTCAAGATGAATTAAACGAGCGCAAAAAAATTGTCCGTGCGGCATATTATAAAGCCGGAGCGGACTATATTATCGACGATATGAATGAGTTATTGGCGGTAGTTGACGACATAAATACAAAATTAAACCAAAACGCGGCACGCCTGCTTTTAACACCCGGACCTTTGACAACTCGCCATTCCGTCAAACAAGCTATGCTCACAGACCATTGCACATGGGACGATGAATATAAAGAAATTACGACTTCTGTAATAAATGATATTACGAAAATTTCCGCAAATGATGATTACGCCACGGTGCTTTTGCAGGGCAGCGGGACTTACGCAGTCGAATCCATGATAAATTGCCTGTGCAGGAAAAAAGACAAGATACTCTTTCTTGTCAATGGCAAATACGGCAGGCGTATGCTGACTATCGCTGAAAATTCGCAAAGAAATTATGAATATTTTTCGTTTGATATAACTCAACCCATAGATATTGAAAAAGTTCAAAAGAAACTGAAAAAAGACGAAGATATAGATATAGTCGCGTTTGTTCATTGTGAAACGACTACCGGTGTAATAAATCCGCTTGAAAAACTCACGAAACTCGCCAAATCATATGGCAAAAAAGTGCTTGTTGACGCTATGTCCACTTTTGCCGCTTACGATATAGATATGCCCGGTCTTGATATTGATGCGTTGGCGGCAAGTTCAAATAAATGCTTGGAGGGTTTGCCGGGATTGTCGTTTGTTATAGTCAAGAAAAATCTCTTGGAAAAAAGCGAAGGACGCTCTTATTCCCACAGCCTTGATTTATACGACCAGTATCAGGGATTATATGAAAACGGCGGAAAATTCCGTTTCACTTCTCCTACAAATATATTGCTCGCGCTGCGTCAGGCTATCGACGAATATAACAAGGAAGGCGGTTTGTTGGCTCGCAGGGCACGTTATATAGAGAATCATAAAATCCTTGTTCAAGAACTTGAAATCCTTGGTATTCGTTCTATTGTCGCCCCTGAACATCAATCATATATTATCACGACGTTTGAACTCGGCGATTTAGATTTTTCGGAACTATACGCTACGCTAAAATCAAAAGGGTTTATAATCTACCCCGGAAAAATGACGTCTATTCCCACGTTCCGGCTGGGTAATATCGGGAATGTTTACCCTGATGATATAATACAGCTTGTGCAGGCTATAAAAGAAACAACCGGCTAATTAACAGAACTTTTCCAAAATATCTTTTCTGATTTCCACAATCACAACGACGGGCGCCCGAGTGCCCGCGCGGGTTATGAAAACTCGCGCAGGCGGCTCGTGCGCCCGTCGCATATATAATAACATAGTAATAATATATTGGTCAAGTAAAAAATAATTTATTTAACAATTTGTTTACATTTGTAAATAATATAAATTCTCTACCCCACCCCCGATTGACAATGTTTTGTCGGCATGATATAATTTCAAAAAAACATAATTGAATAATGAGGATATATTTTATGATAAAAGAAATCTCGCAGGAAAGAACCCGACCTTTTGCGCGTTATCATATAGATACGGCTGTACGCGGTGCGCCGTTGGGCAACAAAGTCAGCAACATCAACATATGGAGCGCGGATAATATCGACATGACAATACGACCCAGCCCGTTGGCTGACATCAGAACTTTTGTAGAAACAATCCAAATTACGAATGCGACCGGCGGAAACCCCGAACGCGATTTGTTCCGCGACCCGCTTGATAGAATTACTTTGACAGACTATGACTTCACCAAGCTCTTTACAGCCTGCCGAGCTATTCTGTCGCTTGGATTGAAACCCTATCTCAAAACCGGTTGTGTGCCGTTCAAACTGACAACCGGGGCTGTCGCCGACCCGCGATATAACATCAACTGTTATCCGCCGGATAATTTTAACGACTATTACCGTTATATACGCGATATTGCCGCTGCGCTTGCGGAGGAATTTGGGCTGGTTGAAATACGTTCGTGGCGGTATTGTGTTATGACTGAATATGAAAATATCGAATGTCTACACACTCCCGACAAAGACCCCGAACGCTCAATGCAAGCATATTTTGCCCTGTATGACACGACTGTCGCGGCTTTGCAGGATGTGTTAGGAGAAGAAATATGCGTCGGGGCGCACGCGATGGGAATTGCGGGAAATCCGTATCAACTGTGGGAACCTATATTATTGATTGAACACTGCGCTGTCGGCAAAAATTTTTATACCGGCGGAGTAGGCTCGCGGATTTGTTTTTTGAATGTTTCATCATACGAATGGCCTATGTGCAAAGGCGAGGTTAAGAATTTACAACGCTCATTTACGCCGTTTAGAGAAACGGCAGAGAAGTATGGTTTGAAACTTTCCTACGGCGTTGACGAAAGCCGAATCGGTATAACCGAGTCTGGCGGTTCGCTATCCAATTCAATGCGGTTTCACCCGTCCAATCACATCGTCGGTCATACATATCAAGCCGCGTATGACGCACAATTAATCAAGCAACTGGTGGATTACGATATAGATTACTGCTCCGTTTGGGGTTACACAAGCGCGCACGGCGTGAGCAGCAAAGGCGACGCGCCGGACTGTTACCCGACTGTATCTTTTCATGTAGCGAACGAATATTACAAGATGTGTCACGGCGGCAGGCTTCCTTTAAAATTGGTACGGCAAAATTTTACTACTCCAGAAGAAACCTGTCAGGTAAAAGTTGACGCATTGGCTTCGGCTGATGATAATCATGTGTATATAATGGCATTTAATTTCGGTAACTCGCTTGAGTATGACACGGCGGTTGATATTGCCGTCGATATAGACCTGCCGGAACTTGATGGTCAAACACTTGAAATAACGCGCCGCATCATAGGCGACAAAGCCAACTTTTTCCCCGAGTGGCTGCGTGACAGAAAACGATACGGGATTGGCGACGATTGTTTTTTACGTTCGCCGGACAGCGCGGCGCTCGACGCGTCGAATACGCTGAAACGGGGCTGGGCGCGAAAACTTTATTTCGATAAGCTCAGGGAAAAGTATGTTGAAATGTCAAGATTGATACCGGAAACGTTGACTGAAACCGTTGAAAAAGGAAAATTGTCGCTGCAAATAACTCTGTCCGCAAATAATGTTGTGTTCTATACGGTGAAAATACCGTAATAATATCAACGATGAAAAATAATAAAAGGAGAATATATAATATATGATAAAATGGTGTAAAAAAGTGCCGCAGGAATTAATTTCGCGGCTGTACAATCAAAACGCGTCGGGAATTAACGACGACGAACTTGCGGACGAAGTAGGTTGGGCATTATATGCACGGTGCGAAAGTATCATTTCGGCGACGAACGGATTTGAAAAAAAACGTTTGATATGTCTTACCTGTGGTAAAGAAGTTCCGC
>WQXD01000365.1 GCA_009785015.1 Oscillospiraceae bacterium
CCAGCAGAGGACCCACCCCAATCATAAAATAATAAAAGAACTTTTAGACAACGGTGAATTAGGAGAACTGAAACGCATAGTTTGGATCGTGACAAACTGGTACAGGTCTCAGTCTTATTATGATTCGGGGACTTGGAGAGCGACGTGGGCAGGCGAAGGCGGCGGAGTTTTGATAAACCAATGTCCGCATAATCTTGATTTGTGGCAGTGGTTTTTCGGCATGCCTGAAAAAATACGCGGGTTCTGCGAGTTCGGCAAATACAGGAACATAGAAGTCGAGGACGACGTCACGGCTTATATGCAGTACAAAAACGGCGCGACCGGGACTCTGATTACGACGACGGGAGAAACTCCCGGGACAAACAGACTCGAAATATCGGGCGACAACGGCAAATTGATATACGAGGACGGCAAAATTGTTTTATATAAAAACGAAATTCCGGAAAGCGAATTTAATAGAACCTACACAGGAGGGTTCGGTAACCCGAAATGCGAACGGATTGAAGTTGAAGATATTGAAAAAGGCTGGGACGACCACAGAAAAATAACGCAGAACACCGTAAATAATATATTAAATAAAGAGCCTTTGATCGCCCAAGCGTACGAGGGGATAAAAAGTCTGACTTTGTCGAACGCGATATATCTTTCGACATGGATTGACTCATGGGTAAATCTGCCTATTGACAAAGACTTATATTTGAACGAACTTAAAAAGAGAATAGCGACGTCAAAAACAAAATATAACATCGTCGAACAGACAATGGACCTGAAAGGTTCGTCAAATACCTGATTTTCCAGTATTTTTAAAAATTTCAAATATAAGTATTTTTAAAATCTGTTATAAATTAATAAAAATGCCGCATAATTCAAAACCAACGAAAATTTATGAATTACTGCGGCGTTTTTTACAATAAATAAATGTTACAAAATGATAAATAATATAATATTCCTGTTGACAAAATATAAATTACATGATAGAATTTATAAGGATATGTAGATTTTAATGTTTTTATGTATAAACATGGCAGGGGGTTGATTTTTAAATTGATGAATTTTCTTTCTACCGCAAATTTTGAATTGATGCGGAAAAACCTTGATGTTCTTACCCAAAGGATGGAACTGACGGCTCAGAATATCTCAAATGTCAATACTCCGGATTATAAAGCTAAAAAACTTGAGTTTGAAAATTTGCTCGCTCAGGGGCTGGAGAAAAAAACCGATATGTACGCATGGCGCATGCGCTGCAAGTCCGCGGGCGACGACCAAAACAAAAAAAACCGGCTTGAAAAAATCATAGAATCAACTTCGCCGCAGGTCGTTACAGACGAAACAACAGAAATGAAAGTCGACAGAAATAACGTCGATATCGACCACGAAAATCTGGAGCTTGCAAGAACGCAGATTCAGTATAATTACATGATAAGAAAAATTACCGACGAATACAATCTTTTGAAACATGCCATAAACGAGGGTAAATAATATGTAGGGAACGCCGCCCTCGGCGTTCCGCGAATTTGATTTTGTTTTGGTTTTATCAACGGAACGACGAGGGCGGCGTTCCCTACAACAACGAAGAACGGAATACAGAAAGGTGAAAGATATATGTTTCTTAAGGCGTTGAATATTCCCGGTTCGGGGCTTACGGCTGAACAGTACAGGCTTAATATAATTGCCCAGAATATAAGTAACGTCGAGACCACAAGAACGGAAAAAGGCGGTCCGTACAGAAGAAAAGTGCCGGTATATACGGAAGTCGCCGGAGAAAAAACCGAAAATAATTTTAAGAGTTATCTTACAAGAGCGGCTGAATCGCGTATAAAGTCAGTTAATATTTCAGACAACAGAGCCGCCAATTACATGAATAATCCGGCAAAAAAAGTCTACGCAAACAACTCGGCGTACATAAGACCGAATTTTAACGGCTATAAATTAAACTCCGAGACTTTGCAGACAAGCGGCAATTTCATAAAAAACAAATATCCCGGACCTAAAACGGCTTCCGGAAATGAAACGGAAAACGGCGGGGTGAAAATATTAAAGCTGATTGAAGACCCGACCCCCGGAAAAATGGTCTACGACCCCGAACATCCCGACGCAAATGAAGAAGGCTACGTTGAAATGCCGAATGTCGAAATGGTACAGGAAATGACGAATATGATGGGGGCGAGCAGGTCGTACGAGGCAAACGTCCAGGTAGTGAACGCAATGAAAGCAATGGCTACGAGAGCACTCGAATTAGGAAGATAATTTGTTGTAAAACACGAGGAGGATAAAAACATATGGCTATAACGCCTATTGTTCCATTAACGTCTATAACGTCTTTGACGTCGATTGAACCGTTAATTAAATTAAAAAGCATAGATTCGCAGAATAAACAGCCGCAGGAGGCGGCAGAAACTAAGACGGGCTTTACTTTTGCGGATATGCTCAGGAATATGATAGAAGACGTGAACGAAACGGACGCGCAGACAAAAACGGACGCAGTCAATATGGCTATGGGATTGACAGATCTTCAGGATTTGCATAATATAGAAATAAACGCTATAAAAGCGGATTTGGCGCTCAGGACTATGACCTCGGTCAGAAATAAAGTCCTTGAAGCTTACACCGAGATAATGAGAATTACTATTTAAGTTAGTTTTCTTAAAATATATTTAAAACCGCAAAAATTAATTGGGATCAATTAATTTTTTGTGTTTTAATAACGAAAAAACCAAAAAATTAAGGATAATTTAAACAAGCGAAAATATAATCAGTTTTGAAAGGTTAATATGAATAACGATATTAATTTTCCGACGCCCGGAGACAATCCCGAAGACGTCGAAATGAACGGTTTAAATGGTTTGGACGGTTTGAATAACTTGAATAACGGCGGCGATGAACCGGACGGCGGTTTACCGGAATCCGGAATCGGCGAAAACCTGAATGTCAATTATGCGGAAGAGGACGACGCCGAAGCCGCGACTAAAGAAGAAATCGACGAGGCTGTGAATGAAGAGAAACACAGGCTCAGGATAGATGATTTTTCTATAAGCGGCATATGGAGAGGACTCAAAGAATATTGGCTCGGATTGAAGAGAATAACCCGGATTTTTGCCGTTTCTTCGGCTGCCTTGTTATTGATAGCCATTGTCGCGCTGACTGTTATATTGAACCGGAGTCCGTATGTGAAAACGTTCGTGGGGCTTGAAAGCGACAGGGAAGCGGCGGAAATCATGGAATTGTTGAAAGACAATAAAATACCGTTTAAATATGATAAAGTATTCAGGACAATATCTATAAAAGAAAAAGACGAGGCCGCCGCGGTAATGGCTGCCGTCAACAGGGGCTATCCGCAGTCGGGAGTTCTGTATGAAGAAGAAGTGAGCAGCAACATACTCGAATCCCAGCAGGAAAAGAAAGAGCGCGAACTCAGGAACAAACAAAAAAGACTGGAAGCCGCCCTGAGAATGATGACCGGGATAGAGCTCGCGACGGTGAACCTGTATATACCCGACAACAGCAAGGCGGCTATTACGAGAGAAATCCAGCCGTCCACCGCCTCGGTGATGCTGTACACGAAAACCGGATATGTCCTGCCCCCGGAAACGGTCAAGGGCATAGAGAACATGATTCAGAAAAG
>WQXD01000366.1 GCA_009785015.1 Oscillospiraceae bacterium
AAAATAAAAATAAATTTTTTCGCAATACCTATTGACAAACAATATTATATGGTGTATAATATTGTTACATGAATTATAATATATAAAAATTATCATGAAAGGTATTGCTGTATTTATGAAAAATGTCATTTTAAGCACAAAAAATCTATGCAAAAATTTTCGCACGGGGAGAAGCTCCGAGGCGAAAGAGCAGCAGGTTCTGAAAAATTTGGACATCGACGTCTACGACAACGATTTCACGGTCATCATGGGCGCGTCGGGAGCGGGCAAGTCGACTCTATTGTACGCGCTGTCGGGTATGGACAGGGTTACATCCGGCTCGGTCGGTTTCTTCGATACGCCGATAGAAAACCTGAGCGCGGACAAACTCGCGGTATTCAGGCGGCAAAACTGCGGATTTGTATTTCAGCAGATGTTTCTGCTCGACAATATGAGCGTGCTCGACAATATCTTGGTCTGCGGCCTTTTGGCAAACAGCGATAAAAAAGCCGTCGTCTCATACGCGAAAGAAATGCTTGAAAAAGTCGGCCTGACTGAAACTATCTGGCGCAAATTCCCCTCGCAGCTCTCCGGCGGGGAAAATCAGCGCGCCGCGATCGTGCGCGCTCTGATCAACAAGCCCCGCGTGGTATTTGCCGACGAACCCACGGGTTCGCTGAACTCGGCTTCGGGCAGAGCGGTGCTCGACGTATTGACCGAAATAAACAACAACGGGCAGAGCATTATCATGGTGACGCACGATTTGACCTCGGCGAGACGGGGCAGCCGCATTTTGTATTTGCGCGACGGCGTCGTATGCGGCGAGTGTCTGCTTGGCAAATATAAAAACGGCGATGCGGCGCGCCACGATAAACTGCAGGCGTTTTTATCGGAAATGGGGTGGTGAAATGAAAAAACTCTGGATTTTGGCGTCCTCCAATATCAAAAAGACAAAATCGGCGTCGCTGACGCTGGCGGCGATGTTTATAGTGGCGGCGCTGCTTTTAAACGCCGGGCTGCTTGTGGTTTTGAATTACGGCGGTTTTTTTGAAAGTTTAAAAGAAGAACTAAATCCGTCCGACGCCTACTTTATGATTCCCGAGGGCCTTTACGGCGAGAAAGCGCGGCGTTTCTTCGATGAAAACGAGCATATTAAGCAAATCCAGCACAACGAAGCTTTGATGCTCGGCTGCCGGATTTTATCGCAGGGCGAAGAACGGGGCTTTAATATCGCTTTCCGCAATATGGACGAAACGCTTGAAATGTCAAAGTGGAAATTCGTGGAATCCCCGCTGCCCGCCGAAGAAATGTCGGTGTATGTGCCCGATATTTTCAAGGCTGTCAGCGGTTATGAGCCAAACGATAAAATAGAACTCAAATACACGAGCGGGCAGGGAGTTGAAAAAACGCTCGAATTGACAGTCAGGGGCTATACGGAAGATATATTTTTCAGCTCGACCGACACGGGTTTTATGAGCTTTTACCTGACACAGGAAAACTGCGTCCGGGTGGCGGAAATTCTCGGCGCGGACGCTTTGAAGGAACATCTGCTGTTTGTCAATTTTGACAATATAGCCAATGTGTCAAAGGTCGAAAACGATTTGCGCGAGCTGCTGGCTCTGAACTCCGCCTCTCTGATTTCAAACGACCCCGCCGATATGATTGTGGTGATAGATATAGAATTGGTAGCCATGTCGCGCGTTATGATGGCTTCGATGGTGTCGGTCATGCTGGTGGTGTTCGCCTTTATTATCGCAGTGGTGTGCCTGCTTGTGGTGCGGTTCAGGATTGTCAACAGCATCGAGGACGACATGGTAAAAATCGGCTCGCTCAAATCGGCGGGGTATACGAGCCGCCAGATTATCACGTCCGTTTTCATGCAGTTCGGCTTGGTCGCGGCTGTGGGCAGCATAATCGGCATCGCGTTGTCTTATCCGGTATTGCCGTATGTATCGATGATTTTCGAACAGCAGTCCGGCCTGAAGTGGGTGCAGGGGTTCGACGGGGCTGTAAGCTCGGCGGCGCTTGCCGCGATTTTGATTATTGTCGCGGCGGTATCTCTGCTCGCGGCGCGGAAAGTCAAAAAATTGACCCCGATTCACGCGCTGCGCAACGAATCCACCGCGAAAAAATACAGCCGGAATTACCTGCCCTTGGAAAAAAACGCCGACAATCTGTCAATTGGGCTGGGCTTCAAATCGGCTTTGCAGAATTTCAGACAGAGCTTTATGATATTTATTATTGTAGCCGCGGTGGCGTTCGCCGGGGCCTTCGGGATAATCATGTATTACAACACCACCGCCGACACGACGGCTTTCGCGAAAGTGCCGGGCATGGAAATCTGCAACGCCATCGCGATCCTAAATCCGCAGGCGGACCACGAAAATATAATCCGGGATATAAAAAACATGGAGGACGTGCGCAAAGTCTATTATTTTGACGAAGTAAAACTGAAAGTCGACGGCAGCGACGTGTCGTGTTTTGTGATGGAGGATTACAAGGAAAAAGAAACCCAGCTTGTCTATGAAGGACGTTACCCCGAAAAGAGCAAAGAGATTGTGTTGGCGGGAATTTTGGCCGAACGGTTGAACAAAAAGACGGGCGACACGGTTTTGGTGGGCGTAAACGGCTCGTCGGAAACTTTTACCGTGACGGGGTTGTCCAACGGCGCGTCGATGGGCGGAATGAACACGTGCGTGCTGAAAGCGGATTTTATACGTTTTAATCCCGATTTCAAGCCGCAGAATTTGTATATATGCCTTGCCAAAGGGACCGACGCGGGCGAATTTGCGAAGATATTGGAAAAGAGCTACGACAAAGAGCTGCTGAGAGGTGCGGTCGATTTTGACAAGGGGCTGAAAGAGGGCATGGCGTCTTATCAGAACGTCGTCGCGATGATGGGAATCGTTATGCTGACGGTCACTCTGGCTGTCATCGCGCTGGTTTTGTACTTTGTGATAAGTTCGTCGGTAATACGCCGCAAGCGCGAGCTGGGGATTTGCAAAGCGGTCGGATTTACGACGGTGCAGCTGATGAATCAGATCGCGGTCTCCTTTGCGGTTTCTGTGATTCTGGGCGTTGCGGCCGGAAGTTTGGCAGGCGCGTTTTACACCAATCCCCTGATGTCTTTCGTGATGAAAGGCATGGGGGTATATAAGGCGGGATTTATCGTAAACCCGATGTGGGTGGCGCTGTTCGGTTTCGGGACGTTTGTTTTCGCGTATCTGCTCTCTCTTGCCGTCACATGGAGGATACGCAAAATCTCGGCGTATTCGCTCGTGACAGAATAAAAAACGGAATACAAGATATGTGCCGCAGTATTTTAAACCAGTTGGGGCGTATGTCCAAGTCGGAAGGGTACAGCGACGAAGACGTTATCCGCATAGCGAAAGCCGCAATACAGGGTAAAAAAGACGGTTACAGCGTAAAAGAAATTGAGAAATATATCCGTCATGGCAGAGTTACAAACGAATGGTAATTTTAATGGGCACAAAGTCAGACTGTTAATATAGTCTGGCTTTTTCAGTTCAAAAACAAAAGACTGATTGACGAGGAAGCGGCGGCGGTTGTACGCCGTATTTTCCAAATGACGGTCGAAGGCAAAGGCATATATCAAATCGC
>WQXD01000367.1 GCA_009785015.1 Oscillospiraceae bacterium
ATAATATGTTTCCTGGCCGTTGATGTCATACATTACGCAATCCGGGACAAGGGTGCTTGACACGATATAATAATTATGGTTTATAGCGTGCGCCTGAAGGCTCATGCCTGCCGAATAACCGCTCGGATACAACACAAGCTCCGCTCCCTGGTCGGAGAACCTTTTGTACACGTCGGGAAAATTGACGTCAAAACAATTGGATATGCCGACTTTTCCGAAATCGGTTTCAAACACCGGCGCGTCTTTGCCCGGCAAACATGGAGGGTCGCGGAAACCCTCGCCCCAAAATGGATAAACCTTGTCATATATTCCCGCTATATTTCCTTTGCGGTCTATCAGCAGGGATGTATTATATGTTTCTTTACTGCCTTCGTTTTCGCCGCGGCGAAAAAACGTGAAAACAATATACGCGCCCCTGCGTTCGGCGGTTTCACACATCCTGCCGACGGCTTCGCATTTCATAATTTCTATGTCAAATCCCAAACACATTTCGGGTAAAACTATCATGTCCGTGCAATTACGGCTTTCCTGTTCAATTAACCGGAGTAAATCGGGAAGATTTTGACTTTTTCCTGACACGCCGATACTTATTATATTGATTTGCCGGTTTATATATGCCATATTTTTTTGACCTTTTCTTTCGTTAAATTAAAAAAAATCATTGACAAATTGCCGCGGTTGGGGTATGATATAAACAAAAACCTAAAAATGAGGTGATTTTTATGGACAGTCAATCAATGCAAAGATGGATACACTGGTGGAACGGCTCCGCTTTGGATCGCCCGGTGATGCAGATATACGCCCCTTCCAAAAATCCGCGAACCGACGTCGGCCATTATGCCAAACGCGCGCAAAATCCCGAAACGCAGTGGAGCGATATCGAAAACATGTTCGCGCTCAACATGGGGTATTTGGATAACACGCTGTTTTTGGCGGAAGCCGCGCACGTCGTCAACCCCAACTGGTCTGTGGGCAATGCGTGTTTTTTCGGCTGCGAGCCGCAGTTTGCCAACGGAACGGTGTGGACCAAGCCTTTAAAACCGGAAAAAGACGGTTATCCGCCTGTCAGATTTGACGAAAACAGCAAGTGGCTGAAATTCATGCTCGAATTTACGGCATATGGGAAAAAAATAAACGACGGCAGGTTTTATCTCGTGCCCCATGTGGGAAACAGCGCCGCCGATGCGCTGTCGCTCATCCGTTCCGACGCGGAACTCATGATGGATATAATAGAAAACCCCGAATGGGTAAAAAAATCGGTGGGCACAATCGCCGAAGCGATATATTATATATCCGATAAGCTGATGGAAATAATAGGTGCGGGTAACAGCGCGTACGCGTCGTGGTTTGGCTGCGTTGCGGACAAACCGATAGCCACCGGCGACGCGGATATATCGTGCATGCTCTCTCCCAAACAATTTGAGGATATCTTTTTGGAGCAGCTGGCCGAACAGATGAACCGCGCGCCGTACAGCCAGTATCATTTGGACGGCGCGGGAGCGCTGGCGCATTTACCGGCGCTTTTGAATCTGCCCGGGCTCAACGCGATTCAATGGGTGCCGGGGTACGGCCACACGGAGATCATGCAGTGGGTGCCCGTGATAAAAACGATACAGGAGGCGAAAAAGGCGGTTTTGGTTTACGCGCAGCCCGGCGAAATACCCGCTTTGCTCGATGAAATAACAAATCCCGAGGGCCTGTGCATATGCGTATATTGCGGTTCCGAAAAGGAAGCCCATGAGCTTCTCGCCTTTGTCGAGGGCAGATACACGGCAAGAGGTCAGCGGTCAAAATGACCGCCAACCTCCTTTTGCCGCCGTTTATTATTTTTTCATAACCTTTATCGATGAAATTTTATCATTCCACGAACCCAAGTTGGATACATCCGAAGTAAATTCCCTGCTTCCTCCTTTGTAATCGACATCCCAATAAACTATAACTTTATAGCCGGGTGTGACTTTGATGGAACTGGCTTTATCATTTGTTACAAGGAACTTACTCATATTGGGATAATCCCCCACCGGCAGAACTTGGTATGAACCTCCATAATCTTCGTCCCAATATATCCTCGCCGCTACCACATTGTTCTCGTTGGCGTCCTCGACGATCATTGAGGATATTGTATTGTCCCACCAAGAGCCGCCGAGCGTATACTGTTTGCCGCCTTCAAAAATCCAAAAACGGCCGCCATAATTGTCATGCTGATAAGCTCTCACCTGCCGGCCGGGTTCAACCCTCAATGAAGATATTTGGTCGTTGATTCCGAAGTCGCCCATATTGCTGTAATTGCCCACATCGAATACTTTTGAGTCGCCGACGTAATTTTCATTGACCCAAACTGTAATTCCTTTTTTCGGGAGTACCAATGTATTCCCCTGGCTCTTTGCGTATACTTCGAAAGCGGCTTTAAGCTCATTGGCTCTGGCTTCGGTTGAGCACAATTCCCAAATAGGGAGCAACGCGTTGGTTTCGCCGAACGCCGCAAATGCCGGAGCGCCCGGCACGGAATCTCTCCACTCTTGAAGCTTGGACACACCTTGCTGGCTGACTGAGAGCACAGTTCCGTCCTGACCCGTTCCGCCGTAGGTTATAACCGTGGTGGCGCTGTTGCTCAAAAACTTTTCCCTTTGTTCCGCTTTTTCATGATTATATTCCCCGCTGATAGAACCTACACCGGCGTTATAGCCTGCTTTTACGTTCGCTTTGAAATTACTGTAGCTTCCGCAGTATTCCGAGTTGGCGGTGACGTGATATTCCAGTCTGCCGCCGAATATGCCGTTTACTAATACATAGCCGCCGTAATTTTCAAAAATCCACTCCGGCGTTTTCGACTCGCCGTTCAATTTTCCGGTATCAAGAAGTGTCTTGACTTCGGGCAGAAGATAGTTCCTGTAATTACAGCTGGCTTTAATAAACAGATGATCCTTCATAATAAGATATTGGATAGTATTGTAATAGCTTGTGGATTGGCTTCTGTAAGACGAACTGAAGTTGATTTCCGCGCTTGCCTTAAAGCCTAAATAACCGCCCTTTACGCTTGCGCTAGTCGTCATATCCTTGGCGTACACCTCCAGCGACGTTCCTTCAATTTCCCTAAATTCGGCGCTGTTTATTGGGAAGTACTCAATTTGTCCGGCTTTATCTAATTTTTCGGCGTCTAAAACGACATTTAACAGAGATAAACCGGAAGCGTATCTGCCGAAAACGTTATATCCGCGCCCTATGTTTTTAAGGGTTTTGCTGCCGACTATGTCGGCTACGAGTTCTGTCCCTGGCTTGGGCTTGAATTCAATATCTTCGAAGGCTTCTATTGGTTTTGGTTTCGGTTTCGGGTCATTTATGATAATTTCGACGCCCGGCTTCATGTCAATAACTTCAATACCGATGATGGGTTTGAATCCCTTACCCGGATCAGGATCGGGATCGGGGTCCGTGGGGTCAATAGGATCGGGGTTCGTGGGGTCATCGTCACCGGAAGACGGCACATAATAGCTCACAAATGTGCGCCGGAGCAGCGCGATCGCCTGCTCACGCGTAGTGTTGCTCAGCGGGTCGATCGTAGTGTCCGTCGTACCCCTCATGATTCCGTTCTTCACGCAG
>WQXD01000368.1 GCA_009785015.1 Oscillospiraceae bacterium
TCGGGCTCGTGCCGCCGGAGGATTCGCTGACCGATACAATAAAGCTCCGATGCACCGGCGACATACTCGACGGCTGCCATCAATGGTACGGCTACTTCAACGAACTCTGCGGGGACATGTATAAAAATACGGATATATATCTGCCCGCTTCGGCGAGGCAGTACCGCGATATACTCGAAAATATCGCCGCGGGCGGCCGGATTTCCGGCGATTTGATAATCTGGGATGACAACAGCTGGCAAAAATACGGCGAAAAACTCGACAAAAGCAAAGTGTACGCCACGACCGGCCTCACTTTGGAGGGGTGCCTCAAAGCATTGGGGCGAACCGGGTTGAGGCTCGGAGCCGCAGACGGCGGCACAGCTTTCCATAACGAAAAATACCCGAAAATATTTCACGCGATGAAGGCGTTCGAATGTTCGCCGAATATAAGAAAAACGCCCGCGCGCCATCACTTCGCCCACTGCGAGTTCCGTCAGCTTTTTAAAAGCTATTCGGCGAATTACGACGAGCTGCTCAGGCGCGTGAGCGATGAGAGCCTTGCAATAGCGCATTCTGTACATGATTATGCCAAATCGCTGAAAATTCAGCGTTATGTGCATTTCGACACCATCAAATACAAGCACAAAAATACGCGCGTCATGGATTTCGCCGTCTCCGGCAACGAATATCCCACTTTGCGCATCAACATCGGCGCCTCCGCGAATCCCGGAGCCGATATGGCAAATGACGAATTTTGCAAACGCCTTTCTGCCGCGGATAAAAAAATACAGGACACATTTTCAAAAAATCTCAAAGGTTCGAGAATTCAAATAAACCCGTTTAAAGAAGATCTTGAAGCGGTCATATTTTTCATCGGCGCGAGAAAAGCGTCCATCGACCAATATTTTTGAAAATATGATACATGATACACGATAAGGGGACTATTTATGTTCAATTCGCCGGTTTTGTCGCTTTGCGATTTGCTGGGGGGGCAATATGTCAAGGCCGTGGCCGGGGCGGCGGCGGCGGCAGGCGCGAGTGTCGAGGACGATGTTTTCGATGCTGTGGATTTTTACCCGCCCGAAAAACAAATTCATGACGATATGTTTATCAAGCAAGTAGGGCGGCGGATCGCCCCTGCCTTTGAGGCCTCGCCCGGCGGGGCGGCGACGGATTCCTTCGGGCGCGCTTTCTGCGCCCCGGCGGCGCCGCTCACGGGGTTCGGCTGTTTTCGCATAGGAGAGGACGGCCATTTGTATCTGCTGGGCAAAAGCGAGCATTACCACACTCCGCTGGGGCACCGTTTCGGCGGGTATAACCTCATAGACAAAGCCCGGAGGCTGGGCGTCGTAAACCCCACGCACAACAACACGAGGGGATATATAACCCGCTTGGCCGAGATAAAACTGATACAGGCCGCAAACGGGCTGTGCCAAAACGACGGCGCGGCGCTGGAAAAAATATTGAATTCCCGTGAGCCCAAAACGCTCAACAGGATAGTAAACCTCGAAACCGGATCGCTGGCTGTGGAAGCCGGGGTCAAAATGATGCTTGCCAAATTCTTCCGTTTGGACAAATCTTTCGCTGAGCCCGAGTATTTCAAAAAGACGCCCGTATTTTTGGTCATGGCGGATCATAACGGCGCTTTTGAGGCGAACTATCACGGAACCACCGTTTTGACACAGACTTTCAGGGGGATGTGGCCCGAATTTTATGAAAAAACAGCCAATGCGGGGCTGTATAAAGTGGCGGCGGTCAAAATCAACGACATAGGGGATTTCAGAAAAAAAATACATGAATATAACAAAAACGGGTTTAAAACGGCGGGTTTTTTGCATGAGATTATTTTGATGAACTACGGGGCCATACGGCTTACACCGGAATACCTGAATGCGGCATACGAGCTTTGCCGCGAAACCGACACGCCGGTGCTGGCCGATGAGATACAGTCCTGTATGTGGTATGACGGGATGTTTTTGTTTAGGCAATACGGGCTGAACCCCGATTTCTTAGTCATCGGCAAAGGGTTTCCGGGCGGCGAATATCCGGCGAGCAAAATCATCACTACGGCCAAAATGGACACGCTGAACCAATTCGGCGCATTGGTCACAAACGGGCAGGAGGAACTGGCCTCGCTTTCATATCTGATCACAATGGCCTTCGTCTCGGCAAATGGGGGCGTCATTTCCGGGCTCGGCGGGTATTTTCAAAACAGGCTGAGCGAAATAGGCCGCAAATATTCCGAAATCATAAAAAAAACGGAGGGACTGGGCCACCTCGCCGCTCTGCATTTTCACTCAGTCAAAGAAGCGGCCAAATTCGCAAAAAAATTAAACGCCCGCTATATCGACGCGAGCGCGCAGATATACAAACAAAACTGCCCTCCCGCCGTACTCTTGAAACCTCCGGTCATTTCATCGGAGGCAGTCATGGATTTTATCGCCGATACCATCGAAGAAAACATATAATATTACGGAGGAATGCGCATTTATGGAAAATTTCTTTGACGAATATATAGATTCCGAAATACCCGAAAATATTCTCGATTTTCACGTCCATATGTGGAAGCAAGAGCAGTGGAATGACCAAAAAGACGGCGGCGGGAGCGCCTCGGAGCGCTATATGGTTTCCCAAAAGCAATACCCGCTGCCGGCTCTGAGCGCGGATGCGGCGCTTTGCTTTCCGGGGAAAAAATATCACGCGGTGTGTTTCGGGAATCCCGGCCCTTTGACCGATACCCTCATGACAAACGGGTATATCGCGAACTGCGCGAAACAAAACGGCGCTCTGTTTCCCCTTATGGTGGCCGGAGGCGGCAGGATAGCGCCGGAAATTTTGGAAGAGAGCCTCGAGAGGGGCGGATTTTTGGGGTATAAGGTGTATTTGAACTGGGTAGGCAACGACTACCGGAATGTCAAAGTCGAAGATATGCTCACCCCCTTTGAAAAAGAGCTCGCAAACCTCCGGCACCTCGTCATTTTGCTCCATGTGCCGGGTTCGGGCCGGCTCGCCGACCCCGAAATACAGCAAGGGGTCATAAATCTCGCGAAAGAGTGCCCGGAGACGAACGTCGTTTTGGCCCATTGCGGCAGATGCTATCATCCCCTTGAGATTTTCAAGGCGGAGCCGTCGATGGGGGCCATGGCGAAATTGGGCAACGTGTATATGGATACGGCGATGGTCATGGAGCCCGCCGTCATCGAAACGGCGATAAAGGCGATGGGACACGGCAAAATTCTGTTCGGCACCGATTTGCCCATAGCGGCGATGACGGGCAAACGGGTGAACATTTTGGATCACTGGGTGGATGTCGTGAAAAAAGGGTACCCGGAAAGCGATTTCAGGGTCGCTTCGGATATGTTCGGCGCCTCATATATGGCGCGCGAGATATGCCTCGCCGTTCTCGTCGCGGCCAAACTCGCGGGGCTCGGCAAGAGAGAACTCGACGATATATTTTTTGAAAACGGCATGAGGATAATCAAAAAAGCGGCGGCAAAAAAGGGGATATAAAAATGTATGTACTCGGAATAGATGTCGGCACCACCGGCGCCAAAACCCTCGCAGTCGATGAAGAGGGAAACATAGCCGGACGGGGATACCGGGAATATCCCACCCA
>WQXD01000369.1 GCA_009785015.1 Oscillospiraceae bacterium
GCAGCCCGCTTCAGCGTTTTCGATAATTCGGGGTATTCATATATATACGCCGAACCGTTTACGCCGCCCGGCTTGGATGTGAATATATTCATGAATATATTGTCCATAAAACAATTCTTGACTGCAAATACGCTGTTGTCGATTGTTATATTCGGCCTTGTCGTTTCTATGGCATGGATATACGGGCGGCAATCCCCCGTACCCGGCCAGTATGCCCAGTCCCATGTGTAATCGAGCGCGTTTATTTCGGATTCAAAATTAAAAGTGGATTCGCTTGAAAAAGTCGCGTCCGGGTAGAGTTCCGCCGTTTCCCGCCGGTAATTTTCTATGATATCGCGTACCCCGCCCTTTAGGTTTCCGGCTATATACTGATCCCAGCCTATGCTCGGCGTTTTGGCTTCGTCGCGTAAAAATCTCAGCGAATCCATGACGTCCCGCTGCCATTTTTGATCCCGCTGGTCTATTGCGGCGCAGCAGTATTTTTCCATGTATGGGCTTTGGAAGGCGGGGATTCCTTTTAAATTCTGGGCCCATCCGGCCGCGGAACCCGCTATCTGCAGCCCGTATCTTTCGCATGAATCGCGCCATATGGAAACCATCGAAACAAACGGAGCCGCATTTATCCCCATCGATTTCAATATGTTTATGTTCTTGATCCAGCCGTCGAATCCTCCGAGCTCTTCAATGAACGAATGTTTGCCGTAAGGCAGATTAAAATCGCCCTCGCCCCACACGCTCAGTTCGAAAATTCCGTGTTCGGCCATATCCCGCGCCACTTTCGGCAAATCGTCATAGTAGTATACAATCGATTCCCTGTCTTTGGGATATTGTTCTTTCATCCATATCGTCCTGTAACCGAGCCCTTCGCGAATCGATTTCGGAACGGGCGCGACGCGTTTTTTGTTTTGGCCGACCCACGCCTTGTACTGGTAAATGCCGTTTATCCAGCCTCCCGTATGCGGAGTTAAAATATATTCGCTGCTTTCATACGCGCCGCCTTTGGGTATACTCACATGATGTATGTTGCCTATGCGGAGTTTTTTTGTCTGCTGATCGAGTTTTACAAGCACTTCGTCCGCCATTGTTTCCATGTTGTCCGGCCCGAAACCCCAATATTTGTGAAACAGGCTGTATCCGTATTCAAGACTTCCGAAGTCATAATACCGCCCGATCATATTTTCATATCCGAAATAGCCGCCGGAACGGTAAATTTTGCCGCAGCATATCGGATTCACGGCGAAAAAGCTGTTTCGCTTTTGTTCGCTGTCCGCCAGTTCGACGAACGGGTATGAAGTAAACCCGAGCGTGGTAAAACGCGTTTCTTGTTCGTTTGTGATAAAGTTCAGTCCCGCCATATCCGGAAATATGATTTGTTTTACCGCAATTTCGCAGTTGTTTGTCAAATGCAGCTTCATTGAAACCGACCGGCCGTCATCAAGCGCTTTCAGTGTAAGGGCGGCGTATATTCCTCCGGATATTTCCGGGAGCGAATCGATTTCATCGTTTACGATGTTGTTTCCCAGCGAAAAATATTCGATCACCGCTTCGCCGCCGGTTATATGAAAATTTACCCGCCCCGCATTTTTATTATTCGGGGCCATTCTGAGGATTTCATAATCATATTTTACCGGCACGGCGATATCAAAAAGTCCGCCCCCCTCAGATATAAATTTGTCTCCCCGGCTCGGCGTCATGGATTTCAGTTCGCCTGTGAGATCGTTGAAATCGAATTTTAAACCGTTCAAATCAAAAACCATTTTTGCTCATTCCCCCAATTTTCTGTATGTTTCAATCAATTTTTCTATTTCTTTCATGGCGGCAGGTTCTTTTTTTTCATAAACGGACGTGAAATCATTGCTTTTTTTGGTGCCGAGATCGACGAACATATTTAAAAATCCGCCTATATTGTACATCATGCCGACATCGTAGGAACGGGTGGAAAATATGACGTCCAATATGCCTTCGCTCTCGTCGTCCCTCAAAATTTTGCGTTTTAACAGGTTGTCATAAAAAGCTGTTTTCAATTCGTTGCAGGATATCGCCGACATCGCCTCAAGCGTATAACCCGCAGCCTCAAGGTTCGGATTTGCGGCGGAAATTCCCACCGCGGTACAGTATTCGGTCAGAAACGAATGATATTCGGCTTGATTTTCATCGTATTTGGGCAATGGCAATACTCCGAAAGGGCTTTCCATGTTGCGAAGTTCCGTTACGGCATTTACGCCCGCGACATAGAAAAGTATCCTGTCTCCCGCAAACCATTCCTCGCGCGAAGCCCTCCATACCGCCAACCCGTCGCCGCCGTATTCGGAGAGCACCCTTCCGGGATTTATCATTGTCGTGTCGTCATACATTATTTGGGAAATTTTGTCAAATACGGATACGGCGCGCTCGCTGTAAAGCGACAGCACGGGATAATTGTCCTTGTCCTTGCCTATCATCGTTATTCCGCAGCCCACCATATACGTGTATAAATCCCGCGGCTGTCCTACAAAACCGTACGCATCTTTTGCCGTCCACAACCCGTCGCCGTCCAGATCCTTTGAATTGTTCTTTGCGAGAGTTATAAAGTTATCGAGAGTCCATTTGTTTTCATAGACCATTTTATACGGATATTCAAATCCGAAGTCGTTGAACAATTTTTTGTTGAATAAAACCGCGTAAGTGTCTTTTTTTGCGTTTATACTGAGTTCCCCCGTGATAAAATACAATTTGTCGCCTATTGAAAAAGCCTCGGCTGATTTGGGATCCCACCATTCGTTTTCAACGTCAAAATTGGGGACGCCGTATAAGTTTATGAGTGCGTTGCGGACGGCAATCTGGCAAATTTGCGATTGCCAGCACCATACGCCCTGATATGCGTCGCTCCCCGAGATTACATCCCGGTTAAACTCGCCGATCACATCGTTTGAAATCTTTTGTTTGATTTTTATCCCGTAAATATCGTAAATTTCGCTCGCCCGCTTTACAAGAGCGTCATTTACAGGGTCGCCGTTTTCTTCTTCGGCGATAATATCGTCGGATACGTAATAAATGCCGTCCATGCCGTTCGTGCCTAAAAAGGTGAATTCATAGCCGTCAAAATTTTTAGCATCGAGTTTCGGAACCGTTTTTGCATGCGCCGTTTCGGTTTCATCCGAAGCCGGAATTGTATGGGGTATATTGGCGTCGGGTTTGGCGGCCGATTCGCATGAAAAACATAAAATCAACAAAAACAGCGCCTGAACAAAAATCAAAAATTTCATAACTGTTCCATTCCTCGCTTACAGTTTGTCATAAACTCAATTATATATAAAATTATTTTGTTTGTCAAGGGGGCCATTCGGAAAAAAAGAAGTTTAAATATTTTAAATATATTGACAAATAATTTTGTTTATGTTATCATGGTGCCATAAGCCTAATATTTTGGAGAAAAAATTATTATGATCGCAGGTAACAATAAATTAAAATCCCTGTCGGCGGCGATGGCGCTGCTTTTTGTCATGTGCGTGATTTTTTCGTGCGGCGAGAGCGCGCCGCCGCACCCCTCCGGCAACGACGCGCAAAGTCCGGGCGCCGAAAGCGACGGCGCCGAAGAAATACAAAACACATCC
>WQXD01000370.1 GCA_009785015.1 Oscillospiraceae bacterium
CACGGTGACCGATGTATACAAAGGCGTCGTATATATCCGACTCGCCAACGGCGCAAACGCGGTAGCCCATTCCTGTTACGACCGCAGACGTCCCGGAAAAAAAGACGACGTGAGTTTTGCCGTAACGCATATTGACGAAGAACAGGGTGTGGCTGTCGGAATAATCACTCGTATCCTCAAACAAAATTTATAATTAAAACAAAAGGCGCATGATGGGGGTGATCAAATTTGCGTAAAAAAATCATAAAGACTTTAAAATCAGATAAAGCCGAAGCAAACTATATATCCACCGTGGTTTTTATTTTTGTCGCCGTTCTTATCTTATCTTTTACTATAAATCTTTTTTCAATAATCTCTACCAAGCGTCAGCTTGACCTTGCGGTTGATCAGATGGTAAAACAAATACAGCTTGCAGGCGGTATAAACGCGGATACGGACGCTCTGTTTGCATTTTTATCTTCGGAAATCACGGGAGCCGATACTATTACCTATACCGTAACCGCCACGTTCAAAACCCCCCGCCCTGCCGGAATGCAGAACGCCATACAGCTTGGCACACCGTTTTTTGTAACAATAAGGGGACGCGCCAATCTCGGCGGATTTTGGAACTTTAATCTTTCGCGCGTTACGATTGAATCAAGAGGCGCGGGCGTAAGCGAACAATACTGGAAATAGGAGGCAAGCAAACGATGAACCGGATTTATTTAAAACTAAAAAATAACCTGCGCAATGAAAAAGGCGAAATAGTGATTTACACCTGTTTTTTTATTTTAGGCGTTATAATGATCATATCTTTTCTGCTGTTATACGCTTCTGTGCAGATAAACGTCATAAATATAAGGAACGGCGCAAAGATGGAACTCAATAATCTGGCTGCAAGCATATACGCCGATACTTTCCATTCTCAAAGAGAAGCCAATTTTACCGGCTATATGAGCGCGCTGAATTCCGGCGATGCAAATATGCAGCGGTTCGAGCAGGCTGTGCGCGACGGGCTTGCCTCAAAAGTACCGCTGGAAACCGATGATTACAGAATCCGCAATATCCGTCTGGAATTTAATCGGACCGGCAACAGGATCGAATATGCGTTCACCTGCGAAGTTCAATTTTTCATTACGATGTTCGGTAACCGGTATCCGGCAATCACGCGTAATATACGGCTGACAGGATACCATAATACAAAATTTTAACGAAGCCATTTCAAAGTAGATTTTGAAACGCACAATAATGAAAGTAACGCTTCTTTTTTATATAAGTGAAAATCCGGGAGGTGATGCTTATTTGATTTATTAAAAACACAATATTAAAATATTTTAATTATTTGGAAGGAGAACATAATCATGAAAAACTTAGTTCAATCAAAACCATTTATCGCGGCGGGAATAGTTGCGGTTTTATGCTTCGGCGTTCTGTTAGTTTGTATTCTGAGCGGAGAAAACAGAAATTTTGAATTTATTCCTGACGACTCGATCAATGCAGCGGGACCCATTGAAAGCTGGACGGAAAATGCGACGGTTTCTGCTACTGAAGCGGAAATTGAGGAATTAGTGAAAACAAAAATAATTATTTTAGACGATCCCGATTTGGATGCTATTGATCCGGTGCCGGACGATCTCGATTTTGTACCCGATGAAACAACGACTTTTGAACCTGAACCAAATACCGAAATTGCTTTAACGGTTATGCCGGAGAAACCCGAACCTGTCGAACGTCCTATTCCCGATACAGCTTTCAGAGGCGAACGGACAGGCGACGCGACCCCGGAAGACGTAGAGGCACACAAGGCTCTTGACCCTAAATTAACGAACCCCAACGTAAAACCTGACGGTACTCCGGTAACGCCAAAGCCGGCAGAAAATACAACACAAGGCGGTCCCGTTAACGGCGAAGAAGGAATTTATTTTCCCGGATTTGGCTGGATACCATATACCGGTCCGAATATAGTTGAAGAAAGCGGTTCGGATGGCGACTGGACGAAAATCATCGGTAAAATGGGATAAAAATAATAATATCATTCAGGAGCAGGCACAAGCTTGCTCCTCTATTTATGAACAGGAGGCATAATGAGAAATAAAATACTATCTTTTCTTTTGGCATTTATCTTCTTAGCGTCAGCGAATATCACCGTATTTGCCGTTGGGGACGGTAACGTGGATTCAGGCAGCGGCGGCATGGGCAGCGGCTCGGAAGATTTCAGATGGTCGTCAGGACATGACGGCGTCAGGGTTTCCATTATAGACGCAGAAACAGGCACTCTCATAGGAAGCCCGATTGATTATACCAATATAACACCGCCGGCCGGTATGACATATTTTGAACAGCGATCAAAAATTGATTATCGGAACGGCGCAACCTTAAATATGTTATACGGCACTTATCGCTGCAAACGTCCCAATATACCGCTGCCCCGAATTATAAGCGACGCCACCGGCAATGCCAACCTTGAAGCTATCAGAGAATATTTTTGTTCCGAAGGCGCAGCGTTAATGATAGCGGATGATTTTGGATTAGATTTTGAAATACTTACGACCGGCAATTACAGAGTGTTTCTGGAACCGATTGCATATTTCAGGTATGCGGGATATAATATTGCGATGACGGCGCACGAAGCGGCACTGTTTGATACTGAACTCAGCGGATCTCTGCGAACGTATATGGCTCCACTTAGTCATCAGAATCTGCCGCTCGCCATGTTCCTTGAACGCCCGGACTTAGGGTTTCAGGTATTCGGTGGCAATAAAACAATTTTTCAATCCAACGGTACGATAATGCAATACTTGGGTATGGGTATCGTGAGTTATATCGACGTTGACTTTGAAGAACCGGAACTCCCCCACGCCGACTTTGATGTTGAATACCGCACCAATACGGAGGTTGTCACGGCGGTCACGCTCAGTTCACCGGTAGAGATAAATTATCACAGCGTAGCAAACGTCACTTTTCATATGCCGGGACGGTCATATACCGTAACAGGCGTCGTTATGCCCGCCGGGGAATCACAGCTTGTTTGGTTAAAATGGACTACTCCGGCAACCGCGCAATATGTAACAATCAATATCACCACAAACAAGGGAACCCTGAGCCAACGCCAAATAGTTGCGCGGATTGTTAATAACTATGAAGATAATCCGCCGCCCGATCCGCAAGCAACTGACCGCAACGATACTTTCAGCGCGGCGTCAGCGCCAAGCAATCCGCAAAGGACTTCGGCAAGCTGGTCGATCTGGTGGGCATGGTGGCAGGAAAATTGGGAATGGGAAGAGGATTGGCAGTGGGTTCCCGACGTCCGCTGGGTGTCTAACTGGGTATATGTCAGCAGTGTTGTCGGCTGGGTTGATTACGGTTATTATTATGATTTCGGACAGTGGTGGGATTTTGGCGAATGGGTAGATAACGGCTGGTGGGTATTCCACACAGCGAATTATCATGTAAATCTTGTTGCGACAAGCACGATTACGCCTGATTCCAGAGTACCCGTCACAAGCGTAACCGCCATGAAATCCGGCTATGGTATAAACAACACATTAACGGCGAATATGGAATCAATACAGTTGGAAATAGACTCTCACATTACGGGAG
>WQXD01000371.1 GCA_009785015.1 Oscillospiraceae bacterium
CGCCTGCGTCGCTGTGGCACTCCGAAATATTGGGCGTTGTACACGCACCAAGCGAGGTCAATTCCGTCGCTTCTAACCATTCCGGCGTTTGCCCACTTCCCAGACCGAGGTATTGGAACTTCGGTTTTTGCGAAAGCTTCAAGCACGGCTTGATAGTCAAGCCCGGAGTTGCTTGAAAGTGCGCCGGGTACGTTTTCCCATATTGCGTATCTTGGATATTTGCCATTGGTTGCCTCCCTCATTTCTTCAATTATTCTGATTGCCTCTGAAAATAAGCCGCTGCGCTCGTCGGCAAGCCCAAGCCTGCGCCCCGCCATCGAAAGCCCCTGACAAGGACTGCCGAAAGTGATGATATCGACGGGCGCCAGCTTCGCGCCGTCAAGCGTGGTTATATCGCCGACGTGTTCCATTTCCGGCAGATGCCGCTGTGTGACCGATATAGCCTGCGGCATGATTTCACTCGCCCACAGCGGCTTGATTCCGAAAAAAGAACCGGCATAGGGAAATCCCCCTATGCCGTCGAAAAGAGAACCGAGCGATATGCCCGGCGTTATTAATTTGTGTTTATTCACTATATAAATTACACCGCCTTTTTATAGTTGGTTTGTTGGTTTATAAATCCGGCTCTGATTTTTTCTTGCCGGGTCTTTCGTTTGGCGTGATTGTACGCCTTTGAGCGTCTCTCTGCGATTGCCGGATTTCTTCTATAACCGACAGCTTTTCGCTTGTTCCATTATTGCCGCGTTCCGGCTTTAATGTAGATTTATCCGACGCCAGCGTATAACTGCCGCTCTGAAGCGTCCGCTCTTGGTCGTTGAATATTGCGTTAATAATATCCCTAACGCCGCCGATACCGTCCCCCCATCTGTCCGACATAAGCTCAAGAGGACTTGCGAGCTTCATCAAAAATTCCGCTTGTCCAATCGTATACATATGCTCGTTGCGAAAATATTCATATGACTGCTGAACCGCCGTAATCTCTGCTGCTTCGTTGAAAATATGAGTTTTGCCGAGCCGGAGCGTCTCCGCTTTATACTCTGCGAAATTTTCGTCCAGCCGATCAGCGAGGGTTTGCACTAATTCAGCTTCGGCGGGAAGAAAAAGCCTGTCGGGTTCGTTTGCGAGCGCGTAATGCTTTTTAAGGTGTTCCTGATCGTCCATAATACTTGCCACAATCCCCGGCATTTCCTCGATATCTGACTTCGGGTCTAAATATCCCGCCACCAAATCAACAGGATTCGCAAACTGTAAAAGGCAGTTTAATTGCTCCGCGGTGAATTTGTCGTAATTTTTTATAAATTGAACGGCGTCCCTATTACCGACAACGGAAACAGCTTGGTGGTAAATATTATCAGGCGTAATATTATGCGGAGTATTGCGGTATTCGAGCCAATTTTCTTCGGCGCGCTCGGTAAGCCTCTGCCGCAGTTCTGACAAATCTTCCGCAACCGGGGCAGATACGCTTTCCGCAAGCTCATAATCCCCCCGCTGTGTTTCCTGTTTATCAAAAACCCTTAACATGGTCTCGGAGCGGTTTTCAGTCGCTATATCCCATGCAAATTCATCCGCTGCTACCTTGAGCGGTTCTTTGAACTGCAAAAGATAATTCAATTCCGATGTGTGGAAATTATGCATTTCGCTCAAATAATAATGCGCGCCGGTAACTGAAGCTATTTGCGAGGATATATCGGTCACAATTTCCCGCTTACGCAAAGAATCAAAATAATCTGACAAATTTATATCCAGCCTTTTTATAAGCTGTTCCCGCAGAGCCGCCACTTCTTCGTTATCGGAAGCATCTGGCTCATATAGCGCCGCTTGTGCGGGATTTCTATATTGCGACAATACATCAGGCGGGAGTTTTAAACCTTGTTCCGCTGCGAATTGTTCCTGTGTTTTGATATAAAATTCGCCGTTCTTCCACAAATGGACATTAAGGTCTCCGTCCTCAACCTTTATATTCTGTTGCTCAAAAGCCTCTCCGAATCCGTCGGCAAATTGTTCCTCTATATAATCGCGGAGCGCAGATAACTCAGCCTTTGTCAGCGGTTCCGTTAGTTTCAGCGAAGTAACCGCCCACAGTTTATCATCGTGAACCTCAACGTCAACAAACAGGGAGTGAACTTTTTTCCCAAGCAAATCCGGCTCATTGTAAAATGCCATAAGACCGCGCTCCGCTTGTTCGGGTTCGCGGTAATTCTTTATAGCCTCGCTGATTTCCGCATGATGCCATGCCGCTGTTTCTTGGTCAAGTTCGAATTTTACATTCCCTTCGTTATAATCGTACTCCCATAAATCAACAAAGACAGGGCTGTAGAGTTTTGCTTCCAAATTAATCCCTCCTAAAGGACGAACCGAAGCTTAATGCTCCGGCGTTCCCTTTTTATTTGTTTTTTCGGCGGTTTCTTTCCCCGCCGCTCCTTTTTCCGAAGCGGGCGCGGTCTGCTGCTTCGCGGCTTTCGCCGACTCGCGGATTTGGTTCAGCGTGGATTCCTTCTGCACCACCATCGCATCAAGAGCCGCGCCGAACTCGTTCAGCACGGCTTCGTTCAAAATCTTTCTGCCTTCGGAAGTGACAGGGTGGAATATATCGCGGAATTCGCCTTTTGCATCCTTTGTCTGCGGCATGGACACGAACAGCCCGTTTTTGCCTTCAATAATGCTGATACCGTGCGCGCCGAACATACCGTCAATGGTGACGCTGGCGAAACCCTTCGTGTTTCCTTTCGGCTCGGCGATAGGGTACGCGCGAACCTCAAGGCTCATGGTGCCGGTAACTTCGCCGGTTTCTTTGTTTACTTTGTTAAATTCGAGATTTGCCATTGGTAAATCCTCCTCTTTTAAATTTAATTTTTGCTGTTAATTATACAACTTTATTGTATTTTTAAAATTTTTATGAGAACAGTTGTTTTGATAAACTTCCCGTCTTAAATAACGCAAAGCAGAGCAGTACCGTATAGCCAACCGTTCCCCATATTGCGCCATGTACGCTTCCCGCCATTGGAATGTCAGCTACCAAAGCGGCATAAATGGCGACGCAGACCATGATGAGGAACCCCTGAAATGCCAGCGCGAACAAGCCTTTGAGGTAGTTGTTGCCCATCTGCCCCCATTCGCGGTTTACCATAGTGGAGAGCGGAATCGGAGCGACCGAAATGGTCAGATAGATTTCCAGCATACGCCCGAAAATAATGATGAAGATGCAGATGGTCAGTATCGTCAGGCAGATGTTTATGAGGAAGGTCTCAAGCCATAGCCCCATAAGCTCGAATACGCCCATCGTCTGAAGCATCGCCTCCAAGTTGGCGAGAGCGGCGTCGGCGTTCATATCAAGGGTGTCTGCAATAATGCCCGCGCTGTTGTTAATTACGTTCTGCGCAAGGGCAAACACAAACAGCACTATATCGAACGTGTGCGTGAGGATATATACGGCGCAGAACGTCTTGAATATCCATTTATAGAGGTTAAAAACCTCAAATTCGTGCATATTATTTTTTTCGATAATGACTTGTATTAACTCGTAACACAGCACGAAAGTCAGTATCATACCGGCAATCGGCA
>WQXD01000372.1 GCA_009785015.1 Oscillospiraceae bacterium
AGAAATGGAAAAAATAAACGCAAAAACTTTCGGCGACATAGATAATCCGCTGCTGGTATCGGTCAGAAGCGGCGCGAGAGCTTCTATGCCCGGCATGATGGACACTATTCTTAATCTCGGACTTAACGACGAAGTCGTCGTAGGTCTCGCGAAACTCACAAACAACGAAAGATTCGCCTATGACTCTTATCGCAGATTTATCCAGATGTTCTCAGACGTCGTTATGGACGTGCCTAAGCATTCGTTTGAGCATTTCATCGACGATATAAAAGCCAAAAAAGGCGTTAAATTCGACAGCGAGCTTGATGCCGGCGACATGAAAGAACTGGTGAAAGTTTTCAAGAATTATTTTAAAGAAAAGAAAGGCTTCGATTTCCCGACCGACCCGAAAATCCAGCTGCTGGAATCAATCAAAGCCGTATTCAGGTCGTGGAACAATCCGAGAGCGATTGTCTACAGGAGAATGAACGATATTCCCGGTTCATGGGGAACAGCCGTAAACGTTCAGGCGATGGTGTTCGGCAACATGGGCGAGACTTCCGGCACGGGCGTTGCATTCACGAGAAATCCCGCTACGGGCGAGAAAAAATTATACGGTGAATTTCTGATGAACGCGCAGGGCGAGGACGTTGTCGCTGGGATCAGAACACCTCAGACAATCGACCAGCTTAAACAGGTCATGCCGGAAGCGTATAATCAGTTTGTTGAAATCGCAAACACACTTGAAAATCACTATAAAGATATGCAGGACATGGAATTTACGATAGAAAACACGAAATTATATATGCTCCAGACCAGAAACGGCAAGAGAACCGCCGCCGCCGCTCTTAAAATCGCGGTCGATTTGGTTGAAGAGGGTATGCTGACGGAAAAAGAAGCGATATTAAAAGTCGAGCCGAAGCAGTTAGACGCTTTACTGCATCCGCAGTTTGAGCCGGCGGCTCTTAAAGCCGCAAAAATTGCGGGCAAAGGCCTGAACGCTTCGCCCGGCGCGGCTTGCGGAAAAGTTTATTTCACGGCTGAGGACGCGTGCGCGGCAGTCAACGACAGAAAAGAAAAAGCCATTCTCGTGCGTCTTGAAACTTCGCCTGAAGACATCGAGGGAATGCACGCGGCTGAGGGAATCCTGACGGTTCGCGGCGGAAACACAAGCCACGCGGCAGTTGTCGCGAGGGGCATGGGAACGTGCTGTGTCTGCGGCTGCGGCGATATAGAAATGCACGGCAAATATTTCACCCTTCACGGCGAAAAAGTAAACGAGGGCGATTATATCTCCCTCGACGGCTCAACGGGAAATATTTATATAGGCAAAATCCCGACAATCGAAGCCGAAATCACGGGCAATTTCAAGAAATTCATGTTATGGGCAGACAAATACAGAACGCTCAAAATCAGAACAAACGCCGATACTCCCGCAGACGCAATAAAAGCTGTAGAGTTCGGAGCGGAAGGCATAGGGCTTACAAGAACCGAGCATATGTTCTTTGAACCTGACAGAATACCTGAAATCAGAAAAATGATAGTTTCAAAAACAGTCGAAGAAAGAAAAGCCGCGCTTGCAAAACTCCTGCCAATGCAAAAAAGCGATTTTGAGGGTATATTCAAAGCTATGGGAGAACGCCCCGTGACTATAAGATTCTTAGACCCGCCGCTTAATGAGTTTTTACCTCCTGTCTCGAAAGACGACGAGATAAATAAAATCGCAAAAGAAATGAACTATACCGGAGATTTGAAAGCTATTATAGAATCGCTCCACGAAGCCAATCCGATGATGGGGCACAGGGGCTGCCGTCTGGCTGTATCTTATCCCGAAATCGCTGAAATGCAGACAAGGGCTGTTATCGAAGCGGCGATAAACGTCAACAAAGAAACCGGATTAAATATAGTCCCCGAAATCATGATACCGTTGATATGCGATTTGACAGAACTTAAATTCGTCAAGAATATAGTAGTTAAGACAGCCGATGAAATAATCGCGAAAGCGGGCGTTAATCTTAAATATATGGTTGGAACTATGATAGAGATACCCAGAGCGGCTCTATTAGCCGACGAAATCGCGACCGAAGCTGAGTTCTTCTCATTCGGCACGAACGATTTGACGCAGATGACATACGGATTAAGCCGTGACGACGCGGGTACAATCCTTGAAAATTATTTTAACGCGAAGATATTCGAGGCTGACCCGACCGCGAAACTTGACCAGTCAGGCGTAGGCAAACTGATGCAGATGGCGGTTGAGCTGGGCAAAAAGACAAGACCCGATATAAAACTCGGCATATGCGGGGAACATGGCGGCGACCCGTCGTCTATAGAGTTCTGCCATAAAATCGGGCTTGCATATGTTTCATGTTCACCGTTCAGGGTGCCGATAGCGAGACTTGCGGCGGCTCAGGCGGCTATAAGTTCAGTAAAAGCAGGGGAATAGTTTTTGTATAATTGTATAAGCTAATATATGTATACATAGGGGGCGGAAATTTGTTTTCGCCCCCGAAATTTACGCGTTTGTAAAAAATATTAACAGTTGAATTAAATATCATATTGTGATAAAATTATATACATGAAAAATAAAACCCCGGAGAAAGTTAAAATATATGGTTTACAGAATTTTCGGAAAAAGCGGCTACGGCAAAAGCGAATATTTATACGCCAAAATAAAAGAAAAAATCACGGAGAACCCCGAACGCAGATTTGATATGTTTCTTATCGTTCCCGAACAGCAGACGCTTGTGACCGAACGCAAAGTCATAGAGCGTTTTGGAAATATCGCGAATCTCAGAATCGAAGTGCTGAGTTTTGACAGAATGTCAAACAGAGTCTCGCGTAAAACCGGCGGAATGTCTTATGATTACGCCGATTCTACGCTGAAAAAACTCGTGATGAATAAAATTCTGAGGCTTTTGGATCCCGTATTGGACTTTTATTCAAAAGTGTCGGGAAATATGGAATTTGTCGAAAAGTTAGTCAAAACCGTCGACGAAATGAAACTTGGGTTGGTTTCGCCGGGTATGCTTGAAAATACGTCGAATGAAATAAACGCAAACTCTTCGGATTATTTAAACGGGACGTCGGGGACGCCGTCCCCTACAAATCTTGGTTTATTTGAACTTTCTCTGATAAACAAAGATTTGTCGCGTAAAATAAACGAAATCGGGCTTATATATGCGGCGTATGAAAAAAATTTCGGGGAAGATAAAATCTTGCGCGACGTTTCGGACGAAATGAAGTATTTATGCTCGCTTCTCGATAAGGATTACGTCGATTATACGTCTAAAAGCCTTGAAAAGCGAAGATTTTTTGATAACGCGAATGTTTTTGTGGATTCTTTTGATTCGTTCTCAAACGGGCAAAAAGCAGTTTTGTCAAGGATTTTTAATCAGGCTGAAAATGTTTATATGACCTGCAAATGCCTGCCGTTTGATTTGGGATTGGAATATAACGAAAAACACCCGCCCGTTGCGACGGGCACCCTCTTTACGAAAGAGGGCAAGGATGGAACGGATATAACCCCTGCCCTCTTTCGTAAAGAGGGTGGCTCCGCAGAGCCGGGTGTTTTGTTC
>WQXD01000373.1 GCA_009785015.1 Oscillospiraceae bacterium
GATAAGCGTCACGCCGGACTGGCCGGAATATGTGCTGCCGGATTCGTATCTGGACGAGCCGGACGGCTTTCTGGGCACCGACGCGGTGATAGTGGGCAAGGACGGATATCTCTACGAGCCGTGGTATATAAACGAATACATGGGCTATGACTACGTATATGTGTACACCGACGACGACGAGCTGATGCGGCGCGTGATGGTTTTGAAATTCATACAGGAGGAATTGGAAAAGCGGGGAGTCGCGTTCTGCGTGGCCATATCGGCCAGCAAGGCGTCGGCGATGCCGCAGTTCATACCGGATTTCTACATGGATGCGCGCTACACGCTCGACGACGATTATGTGCGCCCCTATGTCCGCTTTGTCAAGATGCTCGCCGAAAAGGGCGTGTACCACATCGACTCGCAGGCGCTGTACAAAACCATAGGGCTCACGAACTCGTTCGCGAAAACGGGCACCCACTGGAACAAGCTCGCCTCATTTGAGACCACCAGGGCCGTCATGGCGGAGATCGACCGCCAGACGGGCCGGAACATCGAAAAATTGGTATTCGACGAAATAGTGGCCAAAAAAACGCCCGCCCCCTTTTATCCAAACGAGCAGGACATATTCAACATCGGCTACTCGGGCAACCGGCAGGAGATGCGCGACGCGATCGTGGACGATTTTTACTACTGGCCCGACGTATACCTCGAATACGACGGAAACGGCAGCGACCGCCTGGGGCACACGATAATCCAGGGCGGCAGTTTCAGCCACGATTTCGTGCACTACTTCAGGGACAAGAAAATCGCGAAGAGCGTCACTGCGTACTACTACAACAACGACGGGAAAGTGGACGTGGACTGGGCAAAAGAGATCGGCAAGGCCGAATTCGTGCTGTTTGAAGTCAATGAGCAGCATGTGTACAACATGGGCGGCGGGGTACCCGGAGACAGCAGCACCAACATAATCGACAGCCTCTATTTCTGGCTTGCGGGCAACCCCGCGAATTGATAAAATTGATAAAAAGGAAAGAAAACAAAAATAATAACAGGAGGGATAAATTTATGGTTCAAAAAAAAGAGTGGGGATTTGCGGACGGGTACAAGGCGTATCTGATCACCCTGCAAAACAAAAACGGCATGAGCGTCTCGCTGACAAATTACGGGGCGTCGATTGTAAATCTGTGCGTGCCCGACGGGTCGGGCGGCTTTACTGACGTTATGCTGGGCTATGACGACCTCGAAGGGTACATAAACGGCAAATCGGGACAGGGAGCGGCGATCGGGCGCTATGCCAACCGCATAGGCGGCGCGGCGTTCTGCTTGGGCGGCAAGCGCTACGACCTCTACAAAAACGACGGGGACAACTGCCTGCACGGCGGAAAGGTCGGCTACGCGAAGCGCGTGTGGGACGTATACGGCACATCCGACTCAGAGAGCCCCTGCGCCGCCTTCTCATATGTCAGCCCCGACGGCGAGGGCAATTTCCCGGCCGAAGTAAAAATCATCATACGCTATACCCTGACAGCGCAGAACTCCCTGAAAATCGAGTATTCCGCCGTCGCCGGCGGGGATACGGTCATCAACCTGACAAACCACGCCTATTTCAACCTTGACGGCTATGATTCGGGGGATATATTAAACACGCGGCTGCAGCTGTTCGCCGAAGGGTATACGCCCGTCGACGAGCAGCTGATTCCCACGGGAATAATCGCGCCGGTGGAGGGCACCCCATTGGATTTCACCTCCCCGAAGAAAATCGGGGACGACGTCGGGGCGCTGTTAGACGACATTGGGGGCTACGACCACAACTTTGTCCTGGGTGAGCCGGGCGTCTGGAGAAAGGCGGCGGTCGCCTGCAGCGAAAAAAGCAAAATAGAGATGACCACCTACACAGACATGCCCGCAATCCAGCTGTATATAGGCATCCACTTGGACGAAGCCGGCAAAAACGGCTGCCGCCTCGAAAAATTCGGCGGCTTCTGCTTGGAAACGCAGTTTTCGCCCAACACGCCGAATATGCAAAACTTCCCCCAGTGCACATTCGCCAAAGGCGAGGAATTCAAATTCACGACCGAATACGCGTTTGCCGTGAAGTAAGTGAAATTAAAATAACGTGAGTTCGACAAGAAAAATGGCGGAAAATGATGGAGAAATGGGGCTTTTCTTTGCCTCCCTTGTTAAAGGGAGGGGGACCGCCGCGGCGGTGGGGGGATTGGGAACCTGATACCGCAAAGGTAGTTCTACATGTGCAGCAATACAAAAACACAATCCGAACCTCGCACCAAACGTCCGGTAATTTTATAAAAAGGCGATAAAAAAAGAAATATGTTTACGGCGTTATTTCATTCGTGACCAACCGCGGCAGATCAGATTTCGAATCCCCCCACCGCTGCGGCGGTCCCCCTCCCTTTAACAAGGGAGGCAGGGAAACCTCCCATATATTCATCGTTATCTGCAACTTTTTCTCCCCTGAATTCACAGTAATACAATAATAAAGTAAAGGAGCAAAAGAGTTTTATGAAAAAAGGAGCCACAGTTTTTACCGTCAGGGACTACGCGAACGACAAAAAGCAATATGAGGATACCCTGAAAAAAATCAAGCAGATCGGCTACGGCAGCGTGCAGTGCGGCACTCCCCCCTTTATGTGCGAATCGGAACTCAAGGCGATGTTGGACGACGCGGGTCTGGAGACGTGCTCGGCCTATGCGGACCTCGAGCAGATGAGGGATAACCCCGAAGCGCAAAAAAAGGCCGTGGAGGCGGCGAAAATCTACGGGGTGAAGTATATATGCGTGGGCACGCTCCCCGACTCGCAGCGCGAGTGCGCCGAGGGGTACAAAAAGTACTCCGCGGATTTAAACGCGGTTGGCGCGGAGCTGGCCAAAGAGGGACTGGCTGTAATGTACCACAATCACGCGGTGGAATTCTATTCGTTCGGCGGCGGCCAAAACGGCATGGAGATAATGTACAAGGAGACGGACCCTTCGCTGGTTTTCTTCAATTTGGACACGCACTGGCTGGCGTCGGGCGGCGTGAACCCGGTGGACTGGATATACAAGGTGAAAGGGCGCATGCCGATCATACACTTCAAGGACTACGCCATCGGCGGAGGGGCGGAGATGGTCGAGGGCGTGTGCAAGCGCTTCGCGGAGGTCGGTGAAGGAAACTTAGACTGGCCGGCAATCGTTGCCGCCTGCCATGCCACAGGGGTGGAGTACGCAGTCGTGGAGCAGGACATCTGCCGCCGCTGCCCGTTTGAAAGCTTAAAGATGAGCTATGAAAGCATGGTGAAGTTCGGCGTGTGAGCGTGAAAGCGCCGGCTTACAGAAATTTTATGAGGTGTACAAATGAAAAACGCAATAAAAACAATCTGTGCCATTTTGATTTTTTCCATGGTTTTTGTCACTTTCGCGTGCAACGCCGCGCAAAATTCCAACACTGAATCCACATCGGACAACCAAAACGCCGATAACACAGAGGCCGAAAACAAGCCCGCGGCGGAAGCCGATATCCCGTTCCCGCATGAGGTTATAAACCTGGGCGGGGCCACATTCAA
>WQXD01000374.1 GCA_009785015.1 Oscillospiraceae bacterium
GTCGCGACTAAATATACATACAGTTTCACGATAGAGCCTAAACACGGGACATCAGACGAACATTTGCAGTACGACGCGTTTTTCGATGATATAACGTCGCCAAAGAGCGTCAGAACGGTTGAACTGCCGTTTGGGCAAAATACAATGATATTTCAGGCGAAAATCAAGAGCGCCGGCGATTCTTTGCGTAAAAGTCACGGCGGGACAAACAAATGGGGCGGTCTGAACGTGACATTTATTCCGGTAAGACCGCAAAGATATAATAATTCATAAAAAATATAAAAAATATAAAAAAGAAAGGTGTAAGTGATTGATTGGAATGGAAAAAACAAATTTATTGGTTTTAGAATTTACGGTAGACGGTCAGAAGATATATTATGATGAAAAAAATAAAACAGTCGCGGACAGCAAGCAATATCTGTGCGCGGTTTTTAATTTTAGCGGCGAATGGCAGAATCCAAAATTTGCGCTGTTTTCATCGGGCAAAAAATCAAAAGTCCCGATAGCAGTTAAATTAGACGAAAATGACGGATGTTACGTCCCGCATGAAGTTATAAAATCTCCGGGATTTTATGTGTCTGCGTACTGCGCGGACGATGAAAAGTTAATCACGGCAGATAAACGTTGGGTCAATGTTTCTCCAAGCGGTTATTCAGGCAAAATCACGCAGATAATCCCTGAAGAACCTGAAGAACCCGAACTTCCGGGCGGAGAATATAACCTCAATGAAATTCTTCAGGAAGCGGAAAATGTGAACCGTTATTTGTACACGGCAGTAACGATTCAGGTATTCGATAACGCGTATAATGCGGCGATAGAATCGTTGGAACAGCCGGAAACAATACAACAGCAGGCCTGCGCTAATCTTCGGGAAGCTATCGACGAGCTAATCGGCGCGACGTTTGTCTGGAATCCGGGTAATATAGTAATGACAATAGGAAACGGGAAAAATAATTATCAGCTCGCGCAATATGTTAATTATGACGGAATAGGGACTGTGACCGGTACAAGCAGTAATGAAGCGTGTGTTGAGATTATTAATAACGGTACTGCGGCGCATCCGCTCAAATCCGGGTCAATAACGCTTAAATTAAGCGCGCCGTATTTTTCGGATTTGTCTAAATCCGTAACCGTTACTAATTAATTTTAATTAAAACAGAAAGGCAGATGAAAAACCGACATGGCAACAAGAGAAATCACATATCATGACGTATCGCCGTATGCGGCGAAGTCGGCAAACGCCGCGGCGAATCAAGATAAAATACAGGACTTTTCAGAATTACAAAAACTTTTTTGGGAAAACCAATTATTCAGAAGTATACAGACCTGCGAACAAAACTACACAATACTCGACGGCGCGCACAAAGAATTTAGGAAAAACGAAAATATCGCCATATGGAGCAAAATGCAAAGTCTGCACTCGTCGAGACTGCTGCCTGAGAGCGTGACACTTGATATAACGTTCGGCGGGTTGCAATCAAGCCCCGGAATAGCGTTTTACTTCGATACGCGGAATCATGTCTGGTGCGATATGCTCAGGGTGAAATGGTACAATAACAATTCTATGCTGTCAGACGAAATGTTTTATCCCGATTCTGCGGTATATTCGTGCAACAACAAAGTCGAACTGTACAACAGGGTGACGATAGAGTTGATGCGTCTGAATATGCCGCACAGATATTTGCGAATCGAAGCGATATTATTCGGCATTGTGCGCGTGTTCGGCGACGGGGATTTAGAGAATCTCACGTTAAACGAAGGGTTTGACCCAACGGGCAGGACTTTGTATATAAATTCGGCTAACTTCACGATAAACACAAAAGACCCCGCGCCGTATATATTCATGAAACGTCAGCCCCTGTATGTCAGATACAACGGCATATACATGGGCACTTATTATATAGACAAGAGCAAAAGATACGCCGACAGACGATATTCAGTCGAGGCGGTCGATAAGATAGCCGTACTGGACGCAGTTGACGGATTCATGGGAAGCGTGTACAATAATGTCACGGCGGAATCGTTGATAAATGAGATAGCGGGCGGCATATTTGACGTTGATATAGACGAAAATCTAAAGAATATCAACATAAGCGGGTGGCTGCCAATCATGAGCAGGCGCGAAGCTCTGGCTCAGGTCGCCGTAGCGATTGGCGCGATGATTGACACATCGAGGACAAACGTAATAAGCGTTAAGCCTATTCCCGAACCGGGCGTTATTTCAAGTATCATCGGCAAAGACAGGGTATATCAGGCGGCGACAGTCGATATAGAATTTCCGTGCACAGGGATTGAATTAACCGAACATAACTACGCAATCGGCACAGCAGTTAAAGAACTGTTCAAAGATACATTCACAGGAGAGAGAACCGTGAAATTCTCAAAGCCTGTGTCAAACCTGACAATAGAAAACGGAACTATACTGTCATCAGGCGCAAATCATGCGGTAATCACAAGTTCCGGTATACCGTGCATATTGAGCGGTCGGCCGTACATAGACAGTCAGAGTTTGCTTGCAATCAAAAGCGGAGATATGATTGAGGGAACACAGGAACGAATCGAAAAAATTGACAACTGCTATCTTGTGAACAAAAATAATTCGCAGACAGTCGCGCAAAGATTATATGAATATTACCTGCGTCAGAATTTATTTGACGGCGACTTTTTGATAGATTCCGAAAAAATCGGCGATATAGTAAAAATAGCGACGGTTTTTGAAGAAGACGGCAATTATATATCCGGGCAGATAGAGAAACTGACGCTGAGGTTAGGGAGCAAAAACATAAAAGCGAGGGGGATTATACGCGGTGATTGATATAATTGAATTAGAAAATATCGCAAAAAATTTAATATATGACAGGACGCAGGCAGATGTCGATTACGCGTTGAATTTAGAGAAAAACAGCATATATACAGACGAAAATCTGAGAGGAGCGTATAATATATCCGACAGAAACAGAGTAGGCGAAACTGTGAATTTTATCATCGAGTGCCTCAAAAACACAGGAACGTTTGAAGCCCGTGCAAATATCATCAGGGACGACCGGAATGCGTATGATATAATCATTCCCGAAGATAACCAAAAAGTTTTGGAATCGCTGGCAAATTTAAAATGGCTTTTGCCGTACAGCGAAACCGCAGAAGTCCCGGAGGGTTTAGACAGCCTGACATATCAGAAAGCGAACGCTGTCGAGAATATTCTGTTTGATTTATACGGCGTATTTTCACGGCTATTGGATTCATGGCTGTACTGCGGCGACGGGTATCTTTCGGATTTCGACCCGTTCAACCGGCAGGGCTGGGACGATTACAGTTTCAATTAATATATATTTTAACAGAAAGGAAAAAAGAAAAAATGCCATTATATTTCAAGGACAGGATACCCGACCCGATACACGGCGAAAACAGCAGATATTACGACGCAGTCGCCAATAACGGAACGGTCAGCCTGTCAGATTTCAAATTGATTCTCAAAAACAATATACCCGTAGATAAACTGGGAGACCCTGCAAACGCGGGCAATCTCAATTACGCGTCA
>WQXD01000375.1 GCA_009785015.1 Oscillospiraceae bacterium
CCCGTCATTTCGGCTAGCGCCGCGCCGATACTCGATTTGCCGCAGCCGGGCATACCGATTAACACAATATTGTATTTGAGGCGCGCGATTTTGGAAATGATCGTTTCGATTTTCATATCGGAAATTGAAGATTGCGTGAATTGTTCCGCGGATCTTTTTGCCTGGGCCACAAGCATCGATAACCCGTTTATATGTGAAATACCGAGTTCCTTTGCCAAAAACAACAATTTTGTACGCAAAGGGTTGTATATCAAGTCGACCACCGCCCGGCATTTTGAAAAAATATCCAGATTTGCCAAAGGCGAATCGCCGTTGTTCGGATACATTCCGACGGGAGTCGTATTTATTATCATCACCGCGTCGCCGTGTTTTTCGATGTTTTCGTAATTGTCTTCTCCGCTCCTCGATATCACAACGATGTTTTCAGCGCCCATGTTTCTAAGCGCAGCTTGCACGGCGAGCGATGAACCTCCGCTCCCCAAAATAATTATTTTGCCGTCGGAGGGACGTACTGCCGTTTTCTTCATCAGATATTCAAATCCGAAACAATCCGTCGTATCGCCGTAGAGCGAGCCGTCCAAGCGCCGCGTCACCGTGTTCACGCTGCCGTTCAAGCGGGCGGTTTCGGATAGGGCAGCGCAGTATTTGACGGCCTCTTTTTTATACGGAACAGTCACGTTGAGCCCGTCAAATTCACCGCTTTTAAAAAACACATCCAATTCGTCCGGCTTTTTTTCATATAATTTGTACTCATAATCGCCGAGTTCGGCATGTATCAACGGCGAATAGCTGTGCGAAAGGAATTCCCCCAAAAGCCCGAAACGCCTCATCGGACCACCTCCTGATCAAATTATCAATATGTCCATTTTTTTTACAAGAAAAAATCTTTTAGGGTGCTGTCTTTGACGTCCTGCGTTATGCCGATATATTTTAAAGTGATTGACGGGGAGGAATGATTGAAAATATCCTGCAGTACGGCTATGTCCTTATGCTGCTTGTAGTGCCAGTAACCAAATGTCTTTCTCATGGTGTGCGTTCCGATTTCGGATAATTGGAGCCGCGCGGCGGTTTCGTTTAATATTCTGTATGCCTGTACCCGCGTGATCGGTTTGTTTTTTCCCTTGCGGCTGGGTATCATGTAATCGCCGGCGCTTAGATTTTCGGAATCTATGAATTTGTCGATTTCGAGCCGGAGCTTTTCATTTACCAAAAAACGCTTATACTTGCCCGTTTTTTTTTCGGTGATTGTCACGTGGCTTTTTTTCGCTATGTCCGAAATTTTCAAATTGAGAATGTCGCTGACCCTGAGCCCCGTGTTCAATCCGACGACGAACATGATATAGTACTTGCTGCCCCGCGCCTGCAGCAAGCTTTTAAACTGATCTATGATCGTGGCTTCCCTGATTGGCTGTACCGTTTTCATGCGATAATTACCCCTTTCGAATGTAACACTTGTGCCATTGTGTTACATTCATTATTTTCTCATCAATTTTACAAGGTTGCTTTGGGTTGAAAAATTTTCCATGTTGACCAGTATCAAAATATCCGTTATATTATATTCCGCTATAAAATCGTAAATATTGTCGTTGAAAAAACGCGTGTCTATGATTTCGATGTCATAATGCCGCGCCAAAAACGGCGCCAGGCTCTGCCCGAAAGAATCGGATATCAAAAGCAGTTTTTTTCGCGCGTCGGATAAATTTTTCAAAACGGATATATGCGAATTTATCCCTCCCAGAAAAGAAGCGTATTTGTCCCTTGTCTCAAGTTTTTCGCGGTCGTAAAACCCCGCTTTGACGATGGGTTCATTTGCGGTGTGTATCAAAGTCAAATATATATCATCCTCGTCTTCGGTACGGTAATACTCGATTTTGTCCGGCTTTATCCATTTGGCCCCGGCCTTGGGCCAATTCACGCCGTAAAAATCCTCGGCTGCGGTTTCGGTTTTAAAAGAGTCCATGGGCAGGGGTTCATACTCCATTTTTTCGCCGAGCGCCGAATAGGCGTAGTACGCCCCTAGCGTGGTCCAGTGGTGATCCGTTTTGTAATATATATATTCCCCATTGTGAGATTTCATAATACCGGTCAGGTCGCAATACATTTTTGGGTTTATATATTTTTCGAGTTCCGAAAAATATTTTTCATACCTGTCAAGCGGGAAAAGTACCGGAAGCTTGTTTGTCATCGCGTCGGCTTTCCTGGGCGGAGAAGCGAATGTGATTTTTGCCTCGGGAAAAAGCTTCGTTATATTTTCGCCGAATTCGTTTATATATCCGCAGTTGTTTTGTATATTCGTCATATTTTCCCCGAAAGTCAAATTTCCGCCGAGTTCGTCAAATGATTTTTCGGCTATGGATTTTTCGGAGTATATGTCATACCGCGAAATCAAATAACCGTCTTTCGCTATCACCACGCCTTTGTTTTCGTTATGTGCGAACGCGTATGAAAACAAAACTTTCGCACCTGTAAAATAATCCCTGAAAACAAACTGGTCGGCGTAATACTTGGTCATTTTGCCCCTGAATTTCCCGAAAATAAATTCGTCGGCTGAAAATTTGGGAAACTGCTGCAAAGGACGGTTTTCGTCTATCGACATTGTATAATCCGGTACAACCCAAAACAAAACCGCCGGTATAAAAACCGAACACAGAAATATGACAATTATAAATATATCCGTATGGAGTTTGCCCCGCATTGTATTTTCCCCCGTTAAAATTCAAAATCGGAAATATAAAAAGGAAACCGAGCCGGAATCTATTAAAAACGCCGCGCAGATCAAAAACAATGCCGCCGATATGACGGAAAACGCCATGTTTGCAATTTGGCCCGATTTATTTGACTTTTGGGAAAACTTATAAAATAAACTTTTGGGAAGAGGTGTGCATCCGATAACTGCCAGTATCAAAAACGGCAAATACCGCATAATGTCATAAATGGCCCCTCCGTCTAAAAAACCTTTGACCGAAAACCCGAACAATTTGCCCAAGTATGAAAATCCCTTTCGCATATCCTCGAAGGCGAATATCAAAAATCCGAAAAGCGTCAAAATCCACAAATATATGCGCCCTATAAATGCCGGGGCTTTTTTTAAGATATTTAAAACAAACCTTTTTTCCAAAGTCAAAATAATCCCGAAATACAAGCCCAGAATTATATAATTCCAGTTCGCCCCGTGCCAGAGCCCGATTAAAACGCTGACTGCCGCGATATTTAAATATTTGTTTTTTTTGAGCGGAAAACTCAAATACTCCAGAAACCAGCCGATAAGCGACATATGCCATTTTTCAAAAAATTCCGAAACGGATTTTGAAACAAACGGATAATTGAAATTTTCGGGCAGATCAAACCCGAAAATTCTGCCGAGTCCGATAGCCATATCGCAATAACCCGAAAATTCAAAATATACATACAGGCCAAAAGCGATCAAGCCGAACCATGCGCCCGCTACCGTGATATCACTTTCGGGCAGGGCTTTTATGTATGAAAAAACCGACGCGGCCGCATCGGCAAAAAGCACTTTTTTGCATA
>WQXD01000376.1 GCA_009785015.1 Oscillospiraceae bacterium
GCGCATACCCTTTAAGATTTCATAACACCATGATTGTAAAACTCCATCGTCCCTCTTTAACTTTTTATGTATATCTTTTGCTTTATCGCCGAACCTGCGTGTAACGGTTGTCATCACCGGTGTAACGGCAATTGTAACTAAGCCGATGTATATATTAAAGTAAAAAATCATTCCCAGCGCAATCAATAAACTGATCACACCAGCACTGAGATACAGCACATTCCAATGAATAAAATTCATAAATTCCTCTGTATCGTCACGCATCCTCTTCATAATATCTCCGGTCTGCATATCATGTAAAAATTTTGCTTTCAGGCTTAATGTCTTGTCGAACAGCGCTTTTCTGACGGTGAATAAAAACCGCGTCATCAAATGCGCCCAAGTTATGTTCAGCGTGAAATGAAGCAGCTGTCCGACAAGAAACAACCCGCCGTAAATCAACACGATTTGGATAAATACAGTCATGTGTTGACCGTAAAATACTTCATCCACCAATCGGCCGAAAATATACGGGTATGCCGAACCAATGAACGTCGTGGTCACTATGCAAAAATATAAAAGCAGAAAGCGAGATTTGAAATTCTTTGCGAATTGCCAAATCAGTTTTACATTGCTTTTGATCAGGCTCACATCCTTTTGGCGGAAAAATAATTACAATTCAGCAAACCCCTTTACTTCGGCGTTGTATTCGTGTATAATAAATGATATGAATGATATGTAAAATTTCCGAAAGATTGGGTATGGTTATGAAAGAAACTGTGGTTTGGCATGGAGGACGCGCGGAAAGCGTTTACGATTCTATTTGCATTCCCGGAATTGTGGCAACTGACAGGGGTACGCTGCTGGCATATGCCGAAGCCCGCGATTTGAAAAATATTTTCCCCGGCTTGTGGATAGACTGGGCGCCCATAGATTTGATTCTGAAACGCAGCACAGACGGCGGGGAAACATGGTCTGAGACGAAAGTGCTGTGCAACGGCGTAAATGCGTCGGAACCCGGAGGATTGAGGACGGTCAACAACCCCGTGATGATTGTTGACGGAGCTATCATCCACTTGTTGTACAGCGTCTGGTATGGTTTGGAAAAATCCAGAAACAAAAGAGGCGCGGACGGCGGCGTATTTTACACGAAAAGCGAAGACGACGGCTTGACCTGGTGTGATGCCAGGGATATTTCAGCCGTTTGCCATAAAAAAGAATTTCCGCGCAATCTGTTTGCCGTAGGTCCCGGACACGGCATCGTACTCAGCGGCAAAAGCAAAAATCCCGGTATGCTTCTTGCGCCCGTCTGGATGACTCCTGTAACCACAGTTGACGATATGGATCATAAGCTGCCGGTGGTAACTACGATATATAGTTTGAATCATGGAGAAACATGGCAGGTCGGCGATATTATATATTCGACTGAAAAGATAATCAATCCCAATGAAACGGCGGCGGTTGAACTATCCGACGGCAGCGTCATGCTCAATATGCGCAATGAAAGCCCGGAAAAACGCCGTTCGGTCTCTGTCAGCCCCACCGGATTCAACGGCTGGACAACTCCGCAATTCGATGAAAACCTGCCCGACCCCACTTGTTTCGGCAGTATCGTACGCTACAGCAAAAATACTATACTGTTTGTCAATTGCGCAAACGATGAAAAGAATCCGTCGTCATGGATGGCCGGGCGTATAAATCTGACGGTACGCATAAGCCGCGACGACGGCAAAACATGGGAAGCCTCGCGTATATTAGTTTCGGGAAAAGCCGGATATTCTGATATTGCAGTCGCTCCCGACGGCATGATTTATGTGCTCTACGATATTGACCACGGCGACACTTCGATGAATTTATTGAAATTTAATCTCGATTGGATTTATGGATAATTATCAAAAAGTAGGGGGCGATTTTTGTCGCCCCCTCGAATTATGACTCGCGCTTGCGGCGGCGAAGCACCCGGATATATGACTCGCGCTTACGGCGGCGAAGCACCCGGATATATCATTCGCTCTTAACGGCGGCGAAGCGCCCGAATTAACTTTGTCAGCAACAATGCTGTACTATTATTATAGCCGAAACGCCGAGAAAAATCAATAAAAATTTTGCCAATGAATGTTAAATATTTATGAACGCATTATCGCCCGACTGATTCTGAAATATAATCCAAGCTATTCACCCTCTCCGACAAGTTGTTCGGTTGTTCTTTAATTATTCAAAATTTTGTGATATAATAGGGAAAATTCATTTTTTCAGGAGGTTATTTCACAATGAATGATAACGAAAATGAAACCATTGAAGGACTGGGCGCCGAACTGTACGACCGGCACGAAACCGAAACAGATGATGTGGAGTTTATCCTTTCCGTCATCGGGGAACAGTCCAAAAAAGTATTGGAAGTCTGCTGTGGCAGCGGGCGTATCCTCGTGCCGCTGGCAAAAGCCGGACACGATGTAACAGGCTTTGACATTGACGAATCTATGATGGACAGAATCCCGTCAAAAGCCGCAGGGCTTGAAAATATACAATGGCGCGCGGCCGACGCGGTGCATGATGATTGGGGTACCGGTTTTGATGCGGTGGTACTCGCGGGTAATATCCTGTTCAACATAGTGTCCGACATGGAGTATAAAAAGGCGCAGGAGCTTTTCATACAAAAAGCCGCCGGCGCGCTTTTGCCGGGCGGCTATGTGTATATCGGATATTCGCCGTTTGCTCCGAATGGCCGCACGCTAACCAAATCCGGGCAATCATGCGATGACGATGGAAGCATAGTCTGGAGTTGGGAAGGCGAAGACGATGACGGAAACTATGAAAAAGATTCATTGACAAAGGGGTCATTCGACGAGGCAACCGGCATACTCAAATTCAAACGATTTTTCGAGCAACGGCTCGCAAACGGAAAGACAATCAAAGAAGAAACCGAAGGCATAAAACATTACGCCACTCTTGAGCAAATCCACGGATGGCTGACCAACGCCGGGTTTACAGTCGAATTTGAATGCGAGGATTTCGATAAAAAACCAATCGACGATGAATCGCGAAGCGTAATTATTTACGCGAAGAAAGCAGAAGAAACCTGAAAAATTTATAGCTTAAAATCGACATGTCAGCGCGCGTGCCGCGCCCCGATTTTGGTTTATACGTTTTTGCCCACAATTATCTGTGTCCAGCAGTCGCCGAGAATTTCCTCGAATTGTTTTTTTAAGTCTTTGTCTAAAACCGACACATTCACCCAAAGCTGATTTATATATCCGTCATATATATTCGTATTTTTAAGCTCCCAATTTTTGTTATTTAAACTTTCGAGAAAATGTTTGAGGTCGTCAATGCTGTGTTTTTCGGACTGAATTAACATCGAGCCCGTATATCCGAGTTTCGCATAAAATTCTTCCTGTCCCTCGCCGATGCCGAATCCTATGCCTTTGCAACCGAGTTTTTTTGCCCTCTTTTCGAGTTCTATAAACAACGCTTCATGTATGCCTTGATTTTCGTACTCTTTCAGAACCCCATCGCCGCCGACAGTTACATTGTTGTTATGTTCTATCC
>WQXD01000377.1 GCA_009785015.1 Oscillospiraceae bacterium
ACCGAAACTGATTTATATTGGGGGGAACGAAATGAGAAAATTTATTAAAAACCCGTATGCCGAACGCATAAAAAAAAATGGCTGTATGATAAGGGTCACCCGCGGTGAAGGCGCTGATAGAATAGTAGTTGAGGAACGTATTATTACGCCCGAGGAAATTGCGGCGTCGAACGAACGGCGCGACACAATTCTCAACAAAAGGCATATTCAAAGTTAATATTATCATCATGAGAAAATAGCCTTTGACGGAAAAAATCCCGCATAAAATGGCGGGATATTGCCGAATGTCTGTCATGCTGCTCTGAAATCTTTCGGTCGTTGCGCCATTTCAGATTTTATTTTGGTTTTTCTTCGAATATGAAAACCGTGTTTTTCGTGAATATCTCGAGGGCGAATTTCAATTTTAAAAAAAGATCCGTTTCTTCATTGGACTCAAATCTCGCCGCTTTCAAAAATTCCCTTATGCTGTATGTTTTTACATACCCGTAGGGGTCGTTGAGCGTGATTTTATCGCCGGACATATCCATTTCCACCACTGCGGCAAGGTGCGGGCCGGTCTCCTTCGGATCGGCAATAAGGCATAAAACGGGCATATTGCCCGAAAGGGACATATATATCGCATCCAGCAATTCGCTGTTTTTGAGGTTTTTGCGCAAATGCACATCGTAAGCGGGGAATTGCTTTTTTAATTCGCCGTGAATGCCGCTGTTTGTGGGTTCTATGATTTTATCCCCGTTTTGCCGCAGCAAATCATCCTCCGAGGCCTGCGGCTCTTCCCCTAAAAACCCCGATATCATTTCGATACACGCGTAAACGCAGCCTGCTTTCTGCGCGATGACCGGCACCTCTTCGGTTTTCGCCGGGTTTCTGTACTTTACATTTTGGATCACGGAGGTTATGTTGTCGTTTATCACGATATCGATCATATTCTGTTTTATGATCATCGTGGCGGTGACGACCGCCGCAATCACAAACAGCACGATAAGCCCGATAACCGACGATTTTAAGATTTTCATGCCTTTATAAACGCTTTCGAGGCTTCGTACATCATGTATATGTCCAGCTTCGAAGCTATTTCAAAGGGCGCGTGCATGGAAAGTATCCCGACTCCCAGATCCACCACTTCGATGTTCTGGTTGGCTATAAAGGCCGCGACGGTGCCCCCGCCGCCCTGGTCCACTTTGCCCAGCTCCGCGCTCTGCCATAAAATCCCGTTTTCGTCGAATACGCGCCTGACATAATTCACAAATTCCGCGCTGGCGTCCGATGAGCCGCTTTTTCCCCTTGAACCCGTATATTTGGTCAGCACCACGCCGTTATTGATAAAAGCGGCGTTTTTGGCGTCGTACACCTCGGCGTAATTGGGGTCGAAGGCGGCGTTTACGTCGGCTGAAAGGCACTTTGAATTCTGGAACGTCTTGATTTTGCACACGTTTTGGTTTTGCGCCAGGCTTTCCATAAAATGCCCGAATATATCGCACTGCATCGAGGTATTGCCCGCGCTGCCTATCTCCTCCTTGTCAGCTAATACCACTGCGGCCGTATTGTTCGGGTTTTTGCATTCCGCCAGCGCCATCAGCGGGGGATAGGCGCAAACCCGGTCGTCCTGGCCGTATGCGCCCACCATGCTCCGGTCAAAACCCACATCCTTTGCTTTTGCCGCCGGGACGAGCGAAAGCTCGGCTGAAATAAAGTCGCTTTCGGTTATTCCGTATTTTTTGTTTAACATATTGAGTATGTTGAGCTTTATTTTTTCGGAGGCTTTCTCGTCGGAAAACGGCTTGGTGCCCACGAGTATGTTCAGCGCCTCGCCGCCAAACGCCTCGGCCAGATTTTTGCTGTACTGGTCTTTTGCCAGATGGGGCAGCAGGTCAGTGATGCAAAATACCGGGTCGTTTTCCTTTTCGCCGACCTCGACGCTCACCGTTGTGCCGTCGGCTTTTATTATCACCCCGTGCAAAGCCAGCGGGATCGTCATCCACTGGTATTTTTTGATGCCGCCGTAATAATGCGTCTTAAAAAACGCGAACCCGCTGTCTTCGTAGAGCGGCCGCTGTTTTAAGTCTATCCTGGGCGAATCGATGTGCGCCGCGATGATATTCACTCCGTTGTCCGCCGTTTGGGCGCCGATCCTCGCCGCTATTATGTTTTTGCCCCCGTTGTTTATATATACGCCTTCGCCCGGATCGTACCTTTTGCCGAAATCGTAGGGCACAAACCCGTTTTCCTCGAGGATTTCGACCGCTTTTGCCGCCGCTTCACGTTCGGTCTTGCCCTTGTCCAAATATTTTTTATACCCTTCGCAAAATTCGTGCGCCTTTTGTATTTTTTCGCCGTCCAAAGCCTCAAAACCCTGTTTGGGTTTATAGAAAAGTTTTTCCTTTAAGAGTTCGCCCTCTGATTTTTGTGTTTTTTCTTCCATAAAAAATATATACTCCTTTCTTGTTCCGGCTTGATTTTTCACTGAATGCCAAAATACAGCCTTTTATAGGTCTCTTTGTTTTTGTTCACCCTTTGGATATATGTGCGGGTCTCCTCGATCGGGATATACACGATTTCGTTGTCCTTTATATATTCGGGATTGCCGAGCCAGTTGTTTTTCACCCTGCCCGGCCCCGCGTTGTAGGCTGCGAGGGCTATGTCCCAGCTGCCGAACTCATTGTACAAATAATTCAGATAATATGTGCCGTATCTTATATTTGTGTCCGGGTCGTAAAGCAGCCCTTTGGACACTTGTTCGCCCAATTTCGCCGATATCCAGTCGAAGGTGGCTTCGGTTATCTGCATGAGCCCCACTGCCCCCGCCACCGAAACCGCATCGCTTCTAAAACTGCTTTCGGCTTTTATGACCCCGTAGACCATCTCTTTGGGCACGTTGTATTCTTTCGAATATTTTTCCACTATTTCGCTGTATCCCAGCGGGTGCGCCCTTTTTTCAAACCATGTGGAAATCCTGTCGTAGGCATACCCCAGACTCACCGACAGCGCTATTACGAATATTATAACAGCCGTGTTTTTTATCGCTTTACTCATAGTTCAATGACCTTTCCTCCCGACGCTTTTATGAGCCGGTTGTATATCGCCTCGCCGAGGCCCGTCCTTGAAGGCTCAATGGAATATATGACCTCCAGCCCGAGCGCGTCGAGCCGGTTCAGGGCCCCGAACAGGTTTTTGGCCTGCGCGTCCAAATCGCCCCTTTCCCCGATGGGCACTATATTTTCGCTTTCTTCAAAACGGCCCGCAAATTCGTCGAAACACAAAAATCCCGCTCTTTTGGCCCGCGTTTCCCCCCTGACGAAATCTATGATTTTCGCTTCGCTTCCCGAGAGTATATACAAAGGCGCGCCGGGGCAGTAATGCGCGTACTTCACCCCGGGCGAGCGCGGGGCGCCGACAAATTCCGCGCTTTCGCAAATCTTGTACCCCGAGAGCATTTCCCGGGTTATATACCCGCTGCGCAAAATATTTACGCTGCCGTCAAAGTCAAACGAGATCACCGTGGATTCGAGCCCTATCTCGCAGTTTTC
>WQXD01000378.1 GCA_009785015.1 Oscillospiraceae bacterium
CCGTTTATTTTCACCTTGTATGACGTTACTACCTGCATTTTCCACCTCTTTCTGTTATACCCTTATTATATCATATGTTTTTTTAGTTGTCAAGAGGTATTTTGTTTTGTTGAACAACAATATGCACGGTGTTTTCGACCTTGAATATCATCGGAAACCAAGAGTCATCATACTCCGCGCCTAACCGCTCCTAAATGCTTCCCGTTTTAGATGTGCTGTGCGGCGCAACTCCTTCAAAAAAAAGCGGGATTAACCCGCGAAACGGAAGCCGCCCGTTTTTGGAACATGGAGACAAGCGGCGACTGGTTGGTCACCTCCATGGACATCGCGGGTGTGGACAAGGCTTTTCTCATCACCTACAACTCGGAAGATATCCGAGCCAATATCTCCGCACACGATGCCGAAAAAGGCAACCTCGATTCGGCTGTGTCGAATGTTACCGGGCTTTTTCGGCGTATATATGGACGATGAACGCTATATGCCGGTGTATGAGACCTGCGAACGGCGCGGGATTCCCATAATCGCCGACACGTCGTACTGGTATGTCAACACCGCCGGATTCAAAGAAAAAGACGATGTTTTGGGCGGGGCTGCCTTGCGATTCCTCGCGGACAAAGCGTGATAAACAAAAAGGAGGCATTTCATGCTCAACATTTTTGATGAAGCTCAGTGGCGGCGTGTAGAAGATACTTATGAAGCCTGGTGGCAACGAAAAATCGACCGGCCTGTTCTGCATCTGACATTTGGAGGCGCGGATCCGGGAATGCGGCCGCCGTACGGTCTTGTCACCGGGGATCTTTTCCGCTATTCCCCCGGCGAACCTGCCGAATTGATCGCGGAAAAGATAGAGTATATAATGCGCTCAATGCGTTATGAATACGATGCGTTCCCGTATATTTATATGTATTTCGGTCCAATATATGAAGTGGAATTTTTCGGGGCGCGGGCTTATATAGACGACAGCACCGTGTGGTTCAGAACAGAAAATGCACCTCCGATAAGAGAGATGCACGTTACCGCCATAGATAAAAACAGCTTGTTTTACCCAAGCTATCGCAAAATCGCCAAAGCCTGCGAGGAACGGTTCGGAAGCGGGTACGCGATTACCCCGCCGCTCGCCGGCGGCTGCTGCTTAGATTACGTCGCCGAATTCTATAAACCTACCGATTTGAGTTATATGCTCTATGACGAGCCGGACGAAGTCAACCGGCTTTCAATGGAGTTTCACAAAGCTTCGTTCGCTGTCGGGCGGGAATTGACCGCTCTTACTCCGTCCGCCCGCGGATACACCTATGAGGGGATGTTCGCGCCTGTTCCATGGAAACTTATGCAGTGCGACTACAGCGCGATGATTGGACCCGAACACTTCGAGCGTTTCGTAAAATGGGACATAGAGCTCTCCGTCAGCGAATCGCCGCGTCATAATTTTTATCATCTCGACGGACCGGGGGCGGTGATCCATCTGGATACCATCCTTTCGATACCCGATCTCAAATGTGTTCAGTGGGTTCCGGGAATCGGCGAAAAACCGGCGGCTGCATGGCCTGAAGTTTACAAAAAAATAAGCGGCGCGGGAAAGAACATATGGTTATTCAACGAATTGGAGGACGTCGAAAAAATCGCGGACCAAATTGGGACGGCGAAGGGATTGTACTGGAAAGGGTGTTATCCCTTATCAGAATATGACCGCGTTATGAAAATTGCCGAACGGCTCATGGCGTAAAACGAAAAGAAAATCGAAAACGACTGATTTTAGGAGGTCAAAATTAAAATAAAATGGAACATTTACAATTATTAAAAGATGAATTTGCGAGTACAATAAAACAAAGTATGCCCAATATAAGCGATTATCTGATGTACCTTGGGTATAGGGACCATTACAACGACGATAGCCTGACGGCGAAAGCGCACGCGACAGTCAAACTGTTTACCGCGCATGAAAAGCATATATACGAAAATGACTTGATCGTAGGGTCGCTTCAAGGAAAATTTTCAGACAAATACACGCAGGGAGAGCTTGCGAACGCGGGGCGGATAGCGGGAAGTTACGGAAAAAACTGGTTTTGGACGAACTTTGACCATTACGCGCCGGATTTCGAGACGCCTCTTAAAATAGGAGTGGGAGGCCTGATCGGCAAGATAAAAACGTCGATCGTCAGATATAAAAACAACGCAAAAAAGCAAATCTTTCTTAATGCGGCTCTCATCGCCATGACCGGTTTTTCGGAGATGATCAAAGGCTACGGCGAAGCGGCTTTGCAAAAAGCCAAAGAGACGGGAAAACCCGAACTCTTTGAGGCGGCGAAAATCTGCGAAAAGATTGCCCTTGAAAAACCCGGAACATTCAGGGAGGCTCTTCAGCTTGTCTGGTTCATACACCTGAGCTTTCTGTACGAGAACCGTTACGCGATGGCGCTGGGCAGGCTTGACCAGTATCTTTACCCTTTTTACAGAAAAGATATCAAAACGAAAATCATAACCCGTGAAAGCGCTCTGGAATTTGTGGAGTGTACTCTGTATAAGATACACGAAAACAATTTGTATTTGGGCGCGGATGTTGTCAACATCGCGATAGGAGGGGCGACGAGAGACGGGAAGGATGCCGTAAATGAACTGAGCTATATTATACTCGAGGCCGTAAAAAACTGCAGGATACCCGGTCCTAATCTGTCCGCGAGGGTGAGCCGCAAAAACCCCGATAAATTCTTGGATGAGTGCCTGAAAGTGATCGGAACGGGTATCGGCTATCCCGCGCTCATGAACGATGAAGTGAACGTTGCGGCGCTGACGAGATATGGGTATGCGATCGAGGACTGCCGCGATTACTGCATGGTGGGCTGCATCGAAAATTTTATCCAGGGCAAACAACCTCCGTGGTCTGACGGATCTTTCAGGTCGCCTGCATATTTGGATTTGGTTCTCAACAACGGCGTAAATACTATGACGGGCGTTAAAGCCGGCGTTGAAACCGGGGATGCTTCAGAATTCGACACGATGGAAAAATTCCTGAACGCATATAAAATCCAATTAGAATACGCCATGGCGGAAGAAATGAGGCTGTTCAATAATGAATCCGAACGTTACGACAGAGTCATGTACGCGCAGCCGTATTTATCGTGTTACTGCCGCGACTGTATAGGCCGGGGGCTTGATATACGCGACGGCGGCGCAATATATCCGAGCGTGCATGGCAGGGGGTGTCTTGGAATCGGCACAGTCGCAGATTCGCTCGCGGCAATCGAAAAGATTGTTTACAGGGACAAAAAAATCACGCTTGCCGAACTGCGCGATATACTCGCTGTAGATTTCGAAGGTTACGAAGATATGAGAAACAATTTGCTGAAAGCCCCGAAATACGGCAATAACGACGATGAAGCTGACAAATACGCCCAATGGTTTGTCGATACTCACTATGATATATTTGCCAAACAAAAAACGTATGACGGCGGCGGGGTTTATGTATCTATAGGTTCAAATATACATAATATTTACGTAGGCGCGGAGACGGCGGCAACGCCG
>WQXD01000379.1 GCA_009785015.1 Oscillospiraceae bacterium
AAAAATGTATCAAATATATAAAATCCAACCATTGGTTTGATTTCAAACAACTAATTGGTAATTGTATTCTTGTTTCGTAAATGCTATAATAAAATCACACCGGTGAAAAGTTTTATTAAATAAATTTAGGAGCGATTTTATGAACGTCAAAATAGGCGAAAAAATTAAAGCATTACGCAAACGCGATGATATGACGCAAGAACGCCTTGCGGAAGTTCTCGGAGTAACAAATCAAGCAGTATCGAAATGGGAAAGCGGGAACAGTTATCCTGATATAGAATACATTTCACCCATCGCAAATATTTTCAATGTCACCATCGATTATCTTTTCGACCACGACACAGCGGAAAAACAACGAAAAGTTCAAGACTATTTAACGCAGTACAGCGAACGCCGACTGGATAATCCGTCAGACTGCAATGAACAAATTGACATTATGCGGAAAGCCCTGGCGGAGTTTCCGGCAGAAGAGATTTTACTGTTGAAACTGGCGGAAACTCTGTATTGGAAGTGGAGTCGTGGTCTTTGGCATAAAGACAGACTTTGGAATAAAACCATAGGTCATTACACAATTCCCGATGTTGTAATGAACAAATCCCTCGACCACTGGGAGGAATCGATGAAAATCATGGAGGAATTGCTTGCTTCCTCCACCGACGACAACATCCGCGGTCAGTGCCGCGATTGTTTAGCACATATCTACAACGGTATAGGCGAGAAGGAAAAATTTCTGGCTCTCGCCGAAAAATGCGGTTCTATAAATTCGTGTAAAGAACACATACTTTCACACTCCTCTTGGGGCGGAGACGGTATTAGATACAAGCAGGAATATTTGATGGCTATGTTCACACCATTGCAAAACACACTAAGACCCCTTGCCCGACGCGCAGGTTTGAACACGGAGAACGAAGCATTTACTATCCTGCTTAATTTATATGAACTTATTTTCCGTGATGATTGCGGATTCTACAACAATTGGTCGACGTTTTTATACGAACGCTACGCGTATTCTCTCATTGATAACAACAAATCGGACGAGGCATTAAAAGCCTTACAGCAAGCCTTTGTCTATGCTAAAAAGTATGCTGAGTTTGCAAATGGGACAAGCGAAAAAACGTATACCTCACCATTCACGGACTTAATCAAACAACCAGATATAAAAAATTTTAACAACCCGAACAGTGAAGTACGATGGTTGTCGGGAAGATTGAAAGATAATAAATATCAGGTGTTGCATGAAAATGCCGAATTTACTGCGCTGGTTAAAGAAACGGAGGCTTGGGTAGGTGAAAAAGGCTAACTACCATGTGGATTACGTAAGTATGCAATAAACGCGCAAAATAAACCAGACTGTGTAAAAGCATAAAGAAGAAAATATAAAATACACAGAATATGATGTCATTTGATAGGGCGGGGGCTCTGCTCCCGCCCTACATCGTTTTGTGCAAATTGACGAACGGTATAATCTTCGAATATTTCCGTAAAGGAAACCAAGCGTTGCTTTACAAAACGGTTTTTCGGGCGTATAATATGAGTTGTACATGTACATGTGTTTTCAAATTATTAAAAAACTGGCGGTGATTGAAATTGAACGGAACGAGCGTAATTAATTTAAAAAAGGCGGTGGATTATATGAACATTGTAAAATTCGGGGCGTATATCTCGCATTTGAGAAAAGAGCGCGACATGCCGCAGTCCAAACTCGCGGATATGCTGAACGTCACAAGGCAGGCCGTTTCAAAATGGGAACGCGGCGAGGGTTTCCCCGATATTTCGATTCTGTGCGAAATAGCCGATTTATTCGGAGTATCGGTGGATGTCCTTTTGCATGCGGGCGAAGCCTCGGGCAACGAAGCGGCGATTTTGTCCTCCGTGACGCAAAACAAGGAGATAGCAAAAGAGGTATTCGAGGACAGGGGTATAATTCAGGATGTGATAAATATCGCGCCGTATCTGAAAGTTTCGACTTTGGCGGCGATTTCGGAAAAATTGGAAAAACACAATATAGATATCAGCAAAATAATCGAGCTGTCGGAATTTTTAAACGACGAAAGCGTTTCAAAACTTTTCCAGAACAGCGACCTTGAAAACTTGGACGACGGGCTCTTGCAAAAATTGATCCCGTTTTTAGACGATGAATCGCGTTACGTCATTTTGGGAAAAGTGATGAAAGGCCAAAACAAAGTGAATTTCGGGCCGTATATAGACCCCACGCTTTTCGAAGCCGCTTTTATGCAGGGCGTTATATTTTAATTAAGGAGAGGATAAAAAATGGCAAGCGTGACTTTAAAAAACATATGCAAAACATATTCCTACGAAAACGGCGATATTTTGGCGGTCAGGGATTTCAGCCTTGAGATAAAAGACGGCGAGGCGATCGTGCTTGTGGGCCCTTCGGGCTGCGGAAAAACCTCCACGCTGCGCATCATCGCGGGGCTCGAGGAGATCACTTCGGGAGAACTGTATATAGACGGCCGCTTGGCAAACGACGTCCAGCCCAAAGACAGGGGGGTGGCCATGGTGTTTCAGAATTACGCCCTGTTTCCGCAGATGACGGTTTTTGAGAATATAGCCTTCGGGCTGCAGCCCGCCGATATTCCGGAAGGGGAAATACAAAAAAAAGTCGGGGAAATCGCGGAACTTTTGGCCCTCGGGCATTTGTTTGAGCGCAAGCCCAAGGAATTGTCGGGAGGGCAAAAGCAAAGGGTGGCCCTGGCGCGGGCCCTGGTGCGCAAAAACAAAGTGGTTCTGTTGGACGAGCCCCTTTCCAATCTGGACGCGAAACTGCGCTATTCGATGAGAACGGAACTTGTCAGACTGCAGCAAAAATTCGAAACGACGTTTGTATATGTCACCCACGACCAGTCCGAAGCCATGAGAATAGCCGACCGGATCGTCGTCATGAAGGATGGGATCATCCAGCAAGTAGGCACTCCGGAGGAACTCTATAACCGCCCCGCCAATTTATTCGTCGCGGGATTTATCGGCGCGCCGCAAATGAATTTCTTCGACGGCGAGCGTATGGGAAAAAAGGTCATTGAGGGGATCCGGGCGGAGGATTTGCGCGCTGACGCCGCGAGCTTGGAAAAATTCAAGGATTATCAAATCGGGGCGACCGTCGAAGTCAGGGAATTTTCGGGCGACAGGGTAAATTTGTTTTGCACAAGCGAAACCGGCGAGCCGCTGATTGCCGGCGTGCCGCCGGAATGCAAAGCCGGCAAAGGCGACAAAATCAAATTCGCAGTAAACCCGGAAAAGATATATATTTTCGACCGGGAAACGGAAGCGGCGGTCTATTGAGCGCGGATTTTAAAATATTTTTTGCCAAATCGGTCCATCAGCAAAAATATCCCTTGACAGGGATATTTTTTTGTGATATAATAAGATGTTATTCTATAAATATGATATAATAGAGTATTATGTCTATTTTTCGGGATTTGTAATATTTTTACAGGAGTGATATGTGTTTATGCTGGTCAAACCTCAGA
>WQXD01000380.1 GCA_009785015.1 Oscillospiraceae bacterium
CTTCGGTTTCAGATTTCCCGGTTTTATACTCTGTCTCTTTCGTACCCTGTCCCAAATCGGCGGCGGCTTCGCCCAACTTGCCGGAACTTGACAAAAACCCGCATCCCCTTGCTAAATTGAGCGCGTCGCCCAATTTATTCCACATTATAGACATATCCAGCGCGCGCGTCCATAATTTACTTCTTGACCTGACTATTTCTTTCTTAAATGCTTCAAGATTGGGGACATAGTTCAACTGCGAGGCGGCTATATCCAAATTATCGGGTTTTTTGCGTTTTTTGTTCTCTATCAGGTAATACATAAGCAGCTTTACGCTCGTAGGCTGCGACAAAATCATTTTTATGTAACTCGACGCGGACGCGCTCCCGCTTTTTTTTAGTCCGGTTTTCTCGCAATTCCTGTAAATCCATTGAGCAATATCTTTTAAGCCCTGCTTCGCTTCGTCACTGACGTTTTTATCGCCTGCGTTTATTTCGGTTCCGTTCGTTTTTCAGCGCCCCCTTTATAGACTAAAAATCCATTATCTCCGTTATCATAATTGCTTATACACATATTATACTACAAGTTATTATTTTTCGCAAATGTTTTATTCACCGGCATCAAAATTTTATGGATATTGGCGATTATCCCGCCATGCGTCTATCATAGCCGACAAATGCGGTTCAGGTATATTCGCCGGAAGATTATGTACTCCCGCAAAAATGTACCCGCCTCCCTGCTTGAATATCCTGATATTTTTTGATACGGTTTCATATACTTCTTCATAGCCGCAATCAGTTGAAATAATCTGCGCGTCATATCCGCCGCCCCAAAATATCACCTCATGACCGTATGTTTCTTTCAACGCTTCGGGAGACATTCCGCGAGCCGATATTTGAACAGGGTTGATTATATCCGCTCCGCATTCGATTAAATCCCCCAAAATGCCGCATATAGAACCGCATGAATGTAAATTTATTTTCATATTCGTAATTTTATGCCAGCCTTCAAATAATTTTTTATAATGCCGTTTATATATCGTCCGCCACAACTCATCGCCTATAGTCACGCCGTTATTATCGCCGAAATCGTGCGCTATAGATAATATATCCGCATACTTTCCGACCGCCTGATGCAAAAGTTTTAATTGAGCTAAAGCAGACTCTGTCATTTTTTCTAAGAACTCTGCCATAACTTCGGGTTGTTCCAGCATTAAAATCATACTGCCCGCAAATCCCCCCGGAGCATACTGCAAATCGTTAATCGTTTCGCCGAGACATAAACAAAATTCTGTCTGTTCATATAAATCTTTTGCCGTCTGTTCAAGACCACGCAAAAAATCGTCGTTAAAATCGCGCGGAGGATTAAATAAATCCGGCGACGGATAAACAATGTCGGCGAAAAAGTCAGTTCGGGTAGGAGAATCAAAAAAATATGTGCCTTCGGGGCATATAGTATTATAGTTTTCCCAAATCAACGTTCCGTCCGGTTCTCGGCGAAAATAGTCTGCTACGGGAATACGGAAAGTTTTGCTCCACAAAGACTGTTCTTTCCAATATGCTTCATACCCTTGCTTCCACAACGAAGATTTACACATACGGGGAGATTCTACCAAAATAATATCTCCGCCCATTGATTTCAAAACGTCCTGCTCAAACACGGCGTTGAGCATAAACGTATCAAGCCTCGGCGGCTTTTTTTCTGCGCGCAGCGCATTTTGCAAACTGTCATATGCTATCAGATGCAGTCCTGTCGTTTCGCAGCCGCCTAACCCGTTTGGGACATAATCCGGTATTTGCCGGTCTAATACTTTTCTTACCCTTTCTCTCGAAGTCATAAAAACACCTCTTTAATCATTCCAGAATCGTTTCGATAAATGACGCCGCATTTTCGACGGGTTCGGCGTCCAATCTTTAATCATTTATATTTTGTATTTAACTTTAATTATACCGTATTGACAAAAAAAATGCAATAAGATATAATATTATAATCAATGAATAAATTATAAACAAAATGGAGAATCTATGCGAAAACAAATCGTAAAAATCATCGTATATATTATTCTTCTCTCGGCAGTAATTTTTGTTTACCGGCCGCTTATGAAGCTGGACAATAATTATGCCGTAGTCACGGACGGCATGGCCGATTTGACCGGTTTCGATTTTACTCAAACACGCGCCCGCGTTTACGCGCAAGGGTGGGAATATTATCCGAACCGGCTGTATAGTCCGCAGGATTTTCAGACAGGCGTTATCGAGCCGCCCGTTTATGAGAACAATGTAAACTCTGCGGCATACGGCACATACAGGGTCACCCTGCTGCTGCTTCCCGGCAAAACCTACGGAATGACCGGCAGGAGTTTTCTGTATTCTACAAGGGCATATATCAACGGAGAACTCGCCGGTGAGATTGGCAGCCCCGGCGAAAGTGCTGAAAAAACAACGCCGCGCACAAATACCTACGCCATTTATTTTACGCCCCAGTCGGACAGCACAGAGATTATTTTTCAGGTTGCCAACTTCCAGATGAAAAACGGTGGCGGCAGTTACTCATTTTCTCTTGGCGAGGCGGGTCAAGTGGAACAGTACCGGATGACGCGGTTCACCGGGGCGGTAGTAGTGGTCGGCAGTCTGATAACCGTTGCTCTGCTGTTTATCGGTATGTTCATTTTTTTCACAAACCGGCGTTATTTCTTATACTACGCCCTATTGACCCTGACGATTGCCGTGCATGTATTGGTGACCGGCGATAAACCTATCATGGAATTTTTGCCTGCGCTTGACTGGTATGTAAGTATCCGCGTTGAATATTTCAATCTCATTTTGATTTTTGTTTTCGCGCTGATCTATTTTCGCACTCTTTATCCTAAATTTATATCGAAACCTATTCTAATTGCCGCATTGGGTTTATCGGCGGCGTATTGCGGATTTGTAATATTTGCCAGCCCAATGCTCTTCGGAGCGGCACGCATATATTTTTCCGTTTTGTGCGGAGCGGCGGGGCTTTATATCCTCATAAGGCTGGCGCTCGATCTGAGAAAAGGGGGAATCGAACGCACTCTTATTTTTATCGGTATGTTGTTATTTTTCCTGACGGCAGTCAATGACACGATACAGTATTCGTTCCCTGTTTTTATGAGATTCTATGATATTATCAGCGTCGGAATGTTGCTTTTCGTTTATATCAACATGATTGCCCTGACTATTGGCTTTGAGAGGACGGAAAGGGAACTTGACGCGACCAGACAGCACAAAGAAGAGCTTACCCGTAAAACCGACTTTTATCACCGCGTAAGCCACGATCTTTTAACTCCGCTTACAAGAATATCAACCTGTGTTCAGTCGGCAAATAGGTACCCAGAGGACGCGCCTGAACTTTTATCAAAAGCCCAGAATGATATTATGGAAATGGCGGAGATGATAAACGACGTGCTTCGGCAAGGCAGGGAGGTTGATGAATGAAGAGACTGAAAACCCTGCTGTATGTTGAAGATGAAATA
>WQXD01000381.1 GCA_009785015.1 Oscillospiraceae bacterium
ATAATTTCGGTCCTCAAAGTGAAAATAACCGAAAAATCGTATAATTTTATGTTAAATATTAATTTGAAATGCGTAAAAATCGTAAAATACGTATTCATCTAAAAATACTCATTTTGAAATGTCAAGAGAGAGGAGACGGACGACATGTTATTACAAGACGAACAATATGTGATAAAATGGCTCACGCAATACGGAGCCTTAACAAAAACGCAGGTTATCCGCCTGCTTAAAGATAAACCGCCGAAAACCGCCGAAAAAATCATCCGAAACCTAAAACAGCAGTTTCTGATTTCGGATGTGCGGGGCGGTTATTATCTCGGCGGCGATTCCATGAACCAGCCCGACCAGCGCATTATTTCAGCGGTATGGGTTCTACTAAAATTTATAGATAAAGTAGAGCCTATGGCGCATTATCCCGCATCATACCCTTCGCAGCTTTTTTTCCTGAAAGAAGATATAGGGTATGAAATAGTCGTGATTTACGATGGCGAACAGCATTTGGTTCGGTTGCTGCGGCCGGAAGAAGATTTAAAATATATAATTGTCCTGCCCCATGCAACAATGGCGCGGGACTTAAAAATGCCGAAAGCGCCCTGCCTCTTTGCGACGGTCGATTATGCCGGCAAAGACGAGCCGGACGTTATTTTTTATAAGGAGGATTTTTTCAAATGAAAATCACAGAACAAGCGTCCCCGTTTAAGAAGGAAGTTTTATACGCGGAAAAACAGTTGAAAAAAATGCAGGAATCAATGGAAGCAATCAAACAAAACCTTGAAGCCGGCGATATTGAGGGAGCATACAAAAAATCTTTTGATTTTGCCGCTGCCGCTGAAAAGCTTACTTTGATTTCACGGCAGCTTCCGGCATATACCGGCAATCCGCAGGCTCAAAAAATGTCCGAAAAAATTATAACCGATAATATTCCTGTCCGTATCGGCTTCACATACGAGGGTTGGTTCGGCGTAATAATCCCAGCGCTCCTTCCTAAAAAACAAAAAGGTTCGGTCGATTATATACGCGAGTATCTGTATTTGGCTATGGGAGAATTTTTCCGTGGCAAGCCGCCTGTACGCTATACCGACAGCGTGATTATATTCCGGCATATATATCAGCACAACCGCCCGGAGCGGCATTACAGAGACCACGACAACATCGAAGTGAATATAGTAACGGATATTATAGCTCATTACGTTTTATTCGACGATTCGCCTCGTCACTGCTCGAATTATTATTGCAGCGCACCAGGATACGAAAACCGCACGGAAGTTTTCGTTGTTCCTAAAAGCGAATTCATAACATGGATTGCTGACGCAGATACACATAAAAACAAGGGGGTAACGCTGTATGAAAATCTTCCGTAAACCACAAAAAAACATATGTAAAAACAGCGTATTTTTGACCTTTTGCGGATACATATATAATCAAATGGCAAAAACTGTGGATTTACCGGCGTTTATCGGTATATTTACAGGTTTGATTTATGCCAAAGAGAGCAGTCATGTAGGCGCAAGTGCGGATAATCGGAGGTGTTTGAAATGATAACGGTGAGACCCGGCAGTCATATGTATCGCCTGTTGTGTTTGTTATCGGTATCAGGCGAATTTCCAAGCAAGTCATTGGGTATTCTCGGCGATGTGCGGACAGTCAAAGCAATGGTTCATAAAATGGAAGCCGTTCAAAAGATTCGGTTATATTCGGATAATGCCGTACTTACAACCAAGCTGTTCAAGGTGAATGGAAAAGGAGATATGCGGACAATAAAATTATATACGAACGCGCTCGGAATTTTAAATGAGATACATCCGGACGCTCTTAATTATTATATGGAGTCTTTTCCAAACAACAAGTTTTCCGGCGATCAGTTCCATATCCAGCGTAAACACCGGGTCGGCGAGGCAATAGCAATGTGCGTGATGTCAGGTATCGAAACCGCTCCGTATATATTGCCGGAATTACAAAAAGATTCTATCAAGCATATCATATCGGAAGCTCCCGGTTACTATGTGGCGTACAATTTAAAGAAAGTTTATGAAGCGGAATTGAATAAAACCATGTTTACGAGAGTGATAGGCTTGTTATTTTATCCGGGTGGTTGTTACGCCGTATATAATACCCGTGACGCCGTGATGAAGTGGAGCGGAATGGGCGAAATAAAAACCCGGCAGGAACTGTCTGAAATCGTGAGGATGAACGCCGGGCTCAAAGAGGTTACATCAGCGATTTTATTCGGAGCTGATGAAAATATCGCTCTGCAAACGCTGATTGAATCTGATAAGAGCAAAAAAAGGCAGGTTCGTTTTGACAGGATATATCAAAGTATTCATTTTGTGCCGTTGAATCAAAACGGGATTGAGTTGTTGAAAATCCTCACTCTCCCAGACTGGCATGAAAAACTGATGAGCGCGTTGTTCGCAGCGGAGTCGCGGCAAAAAGGCTACGGCTCGATTGAGTATGACGCATATTTGAAAGGCAAATATTTTTATTCCCATCTTGACGGTGACATCGCAAGGCTGATTCGGTTCAAGGAGTCCTTGCCAAATCAAGAACATTCTTTTGAGGTGCTGTGCTTTCCATGGCAAACTCAGTTTCTGCAAGATTATTTAAGGAACGCTGTAACCATAAAACAACTTCCGATGCAAAAAGTGCTTGATGCGCTGAAAATAAAATAACAAATATATTTAAGGTAGGTATGCGAAATGATTGAAAATAAAATGCGGCGTCTGATAATTTTTATCGCCGCCATACCTATAATTTTGGTTGTTCTTTATTTAGGCGGTTTGATAGGTCAGTTAATTTCCGGGTATCAGAAATGGCTTGCTCAGGACGGAATGATGGGCGGCGTACCGATGGAAAGCGTCAGTTTAAACCCGTTGTATTGTTTGGGTAAGGCGTTCACCAGAGAAGGACTAATCGGCGCAGCGTTGATAATCGGCATAACGGCAGCCATATATATTTATTTGAAAATCCAAAACAGGTTCGGCAGCAAAGATAACGACGACCGTAATTTCGCCCGCAGCAAAAGCGGTGTTTACGGGACCGCCGGCTGGATGAACCCGAAAGAAATGCGGAATGTTTTGGAGGTTTCGTCGCCGGATAACGCACGCGGTATCATACTGGGACATAAAAACGGCTCTGTGATATGCCTGCCGGAAGACACCCGGCTTAACAAGCATCTTTGCGTATTCGGCGCGTCGGGTACCATGAAAAGCCGCGCAATCATACGCCCGTATCTTTTTCAGAGCATAAAACGCGGCGAATCGGTGGTAATCACAGATCCGAAGGGCGAGCTCTATACCGACACGGCGGAGCTGTTCCGCCGCAATGGTTACACAGTCCGCGTTTTCAATTTTGTAAACCCCAAGCACAGCGACTCATGGAACTGCATGGCTGACCTTAAAGGGGACACAATGATGGCGCAAATCCTGACAAATGTAATCATTTCAAACACAGGAAAAGGTAAGGGAGATCATTTCTG
>WQXD01000382.1 GCA_009785015.1 Oscillospiraceae bacterium
AAACGTAAAATATTATTCCAATTCCGCAATCAGCCACATCAGCCTTGCCGCCGAATGTACCCACACTTCTTTGTAAGTACAATTGGATTGCATGGGAAAATACGGGAGGTCTATATCTTCAAAAGTTTCAATTCCCACAGGCACCGCTCCCGTCACGTCCCCAAGCAATGCTCCGTACAGAAGCGTATAATCGTAACCTTCGCCGTACACGGTTGACGCCGCAAAAGGGTTCGTACCCAATATCCATTCGCCCTGACGAACGGCGATATATCGCAGATTATAGTCGCCGAATGTCTTTGAAAGTATAGCCGCCGCTCTTGCTTTGCTCAAAAGCGTGGCGTGAAAGCCGCGGAACTGATACGCAACGGGGAAAGTCCTAAGATAAAATCTATTTGAAAGCTTGCGTCCGTTTTTTACCTGACGGTTATATTCTTCGATTGTAGGTTGTCCGACCGTTTTATCGCCCTCGTGATAAATCGTCGAATAATCAGTATTGTCGATTTCATAGATCGAAGACGCAAGTAAATCATAAGGAGGCACAAGCGTTTCTTTTAAATAATCTACATAACATTCCATTCCGTATTTCCAGTTTGCCGCGTCTATGTGATTAGGCGCAACTTCCGCAAGAAGCGCGAGTGCCTGTATCGGCAAATGCTCGTAACTGCGGTGAAAATATGCAAGAATTCGTTTCTGGGAACAGTCCTCATAAAAGAACCCGCGAATCTTCCCTAAATCATTTCTCCACTGTTGCTCCTGACACGCCAAAATCACACGGGCAAAATTTGCCGCGTCGTCAAGATAGTTTTGTTCCCCTGTGACTTTGTTGAGCATAACCGCCGCAACAGCTGCCTGACCGTATAGGGCAATCTCCGGAATTTTATTGCTTTGAATATTCATGAATTGTTTCGCGAAACTGTAATCCTCCACGGCACAGTCCAGACACCACCGGGCAAAAAGCGGGTCTTGCCAGTCAACCTGAGCCGCTTTCGCGCATAATCCCGCCGCCGCAAAATTAGTAAACGGATTATTAACGGCAGTCGCGTCCATATCGTCGGAATCCCCGAACATATTATCAGTCCATATCCCGATGACCATTCCGTTATGCCTGTAACCATCGCCGAATCTCGTGCGCATTACCCAGTTCAGTCCCCATCTCGCTTCCTCCAATGCTCTTTCATACAATATATCGTCTTTATATTTATATGCCTCCGCGAGATCGATTAGAGAGCATGCGACATCTATTGTATTACAGGTATCCTGCGTCAAGTCCGCCGCGTCGTGCCAGCCTCCGCAAACTGTGATTTTCCGTCCGTCAATGGGGTGTACGCACATTGCGTCCTGATGGCATTCCGTATGAATTCCCGGAACGTCATACCCGCACCGTTCCGAAAAAATAAAGCTAAGAATCTTCCACGCCGCTGAATGATACGCGTTTTCCCCTATGGGAAACTGCATCGACGCGATATTCCCCGTATGAAGCGTATAATATCCTTGTTCTTTCAAATCGCTGAAATCCAAAAGTTTAAAATTATTATCCAGATCTTTTGTCGTGCCGGAAAATACTTCCGCCCCCGTTGAATCTTTTAATATAAATTTATCAGCATTTGAATATTGGACGAGAGCCTGTTTTATATCTTCCCCGCGATAACCGCTGTGACAATAAGCGATTGTGTTTTTCCTGAGGTCATATCCCAATGAGTTTTCCGGTTCGACTGTTTCAAGGCGCATGTCGTCCAAATAAAGCGACATGCGGCTTCCGCCTCTCTGTTGAGTTCCCACAAGAGAAACCGAAACGGTAAATCCCGTGCAGCAGTCGCGGTAAATCGTCGGAAATTCCCATACCACATGCCGCCATTCTCCCGATACGACGGTGATATAATGGCTGCCCTCAAATCTCCCTGGTAAGGGCATTATATGTTCGCCCGCGTTATTCAACGCAATAGATACAAAAGCGTTCGGATGCCCAGGACTGTCCAGATACATATATACAGAAATCCGGTTGTATTCCGTAATATCTTCGTTTCCCATGGGATAAGTTACGGACGCGTTGGCATACGCCCTGTTACTTGGGTTTTTAACCGGCAATTTATACGGCATTTCAATACGCACCGAACCGTTTCCTGAAATAGTATTATTAAAATCCAAAGATAACGTTCCCGGACCGTTTACGTGTAATTTATCGAAATTTTCAGTCAGGGACAAAACACGCGATTTCAATACCGGTTTTTGCTGCCAGCGCGTTTCTCCCGCATATTCCATGTCCGGTTTCATAGGGCGGCGCAAATAACGGCTTTCTTTCAGTTGCCGCTCAAATCTTTCATTCATATTCTATACTCCTTGTGTATATTTTTTAAATTGACAAAGCCGAAAAGGTATGATAAAATAACAATATTACATAGAAAATAAATTTTTATTGATTTTTTGGGGGATATATTTATGTCTAAAAAAATAAGGATAACCGCAATTTTTTTAATTGTATGTATTGTGATTATAATGGTTGCGGCCTGCGGCGGCAACAGTAATAACGGTAATGCTCCTGACAGCAAAGATTCTGTCAATGATGATAAAAGTGAAAACGGCGACGGACAGAACGACGAAGCCGACGACGGTTCGAGAGACAACGTCCGAGATTCGCTGCCTGACGGACTGGATTTCAACGGCACGGAAATACGCATACTGCACAGGGACGACTTCGACGCCTGGATCGACGAGATAGCAATCGAGGGCGAAATAGGTGAAATAGTAAACGACGCGCTGTACCACAGAAACAAAAAAGTCGAAGAAAGGCTGAATATTCAAATAACGCCCATGCCGGCTACGGGCGGTTGGGACAGCCGGAACAGTTTCCTGAATAAAATCAGAAATTCGGTAAACGCCGGAAGCGACGACATTGACCTAATTGCCGGGTACGCATACTATATACCGACGATTGCGCCGGAAGGAATGCTGTATAATTTGAACAATGTGAATTATCTGAATCCCACTGCGCCGTGGTGGAGCGAGAACTGCGCGAATGAAATGACCATAGACGGCAAGATGTATCTAATCACCGGAGATTTGGCGTATACACTTCTGAGAAATATGTTCGTGGTTTACTTCAATAAGCAGATAGCTCAGGATATGGGACTTGACAATCTGTACCGGATTGTACTCGACGGCGACTTTACGGTTGACAAAATAGTTGAACTGTCAAAAGACGTATACAAGGATTTGAACGGCAACGGCAAACCGGATAAAAGCGACCAGTACGGGTTTGCGATGACAACGGGTGTTTATGTGGACGGATTATTCGACGCGTTTGCCCAGCCGATAGTGAAAAAAGACGCAAACGGCATACCGCAGTTAGTTATAAATTCGCCCAGAATGGTTGAAATAGTTGAGAAGACATACGATTTTTTCTATAACAATGAAAGTATCTACGCGGTAAGCGAATATACTTCAGGCAATGAACAGAGCATAATGGA
>WQXD01000383.1 GCA_009785015.1 Oscillospiraceae bacterium
CGCGTCCGCCGCAATCAATTTAAAATCTTTCGCGTAGATGATTTCGTTTTTGCCGTCGCCGTCAATATCATAGATTTGAACGGGCAAATCGCAGGTTGCCATATACGCGTTCCGAGCGGGTTCGCCTATCTGCCACAAAACGTTTCCCGACAAATCGGCGGCCGTCATGCAGCTTATCATCATTTCGTCGGGACTGTTTATCATGTTCATGGCCTGTATGAATACAAGTTCCTTCACTCCGTCTCCGTTTAAATCCGCGCACCTGTAATTTCTCGCCGAGCCGAAATTTTTCAAGTTGATCATCTTCCACAGCTTCATCGCGGGATAAAGCGCTTTTTTTATCTGCAGCTCCGCGTTTTTTTGTTTTTTTGCGGCTGTCGATATATCACGCTCTTTTTTCGGTATGTGGGCTTTGAAATAGAAAAACCTGCTCGGGCACCGCGCGGCTATTCCGGCGCATCCCTTTTTGTAACTGCCGTCCTCGGCGCATAACAATAATTTGCCGTTTATATAGCAGCATATAAAGTTTTCGGCCGCTTCCGCAGCGAGGATATTTTTTGAGTCGATATCATACAGATATTCCCCCGATGAAAGCAAAATCAAATCTTCCCCGTCTTTTTTATACAACGCGGCGCATACGCCGTTTTCTATGGCAAACCAGTAAAAATGCCTGCTGTCCGTATACCTGAAAACAATCCCGCACTTATCCGAGGCGGCAAGCGTCCATATTTCGGTTTCGATTCTGACCGACTGCCATTCTTTGTCGCCCGCGACAAGCATGGGTACGGTTTCTGCCCACGGTATATTTCTTTTGTCTAACTGCTGTTCGATGAACCGCCGGCCTTCCGCCGATTTTATCATCCAGCAGCTTTGGTTCTGCCAGCCGGTGCATTTGTTGGGCTCGTACCATATGCCCGTAAACCCGGGTTCGTAGTAGTGATACTCGCCGATTGCGGATATATCCGAGGGAAAATACCCGGTATCAAACGACGTAAAATCTTCGTCTATCGCGTTGTAATCAAATTCCATTTGTTTCTTTCTCCGTTAGTGAAAATAATTTCGGATAACTTGTTGACAAATACAAAAATATTTTGTAAAATAGCAGCATATTAAAAATTTAGAAAACGGGAGTGGAAATTTTTATGAAAACAAAAAAAATCATTTCGGCGATTCTTTTAATTTCGGCGGTTTTATTAATCACATCCCCGGCGACGCTCTGTGTAAATGCGGCCTCTGAAGGGACAAAGGACAGGGACGAAGCCGCCGGAGGAAAAAATATGCTGATGTATCCCCTGTTTCTGGACGGCGGCTCCGGGGCCGTCGCGGCGGAGGGCCCGGAACAACTGCTCGAATATGACAAAAACACCAAATACTGCGGCGGCACGACGTACTACGCAGTATGGAAATACGAGAAAGCGTACACAATCGAGCGCGTAATACTGCGCACCGCAAACGACAACAGATCATTCCCGCGCCGCATGGGCGACGGATGGACGCTGTCGGGCTCGGGCGACGGACAAAACTGGGAGGTCATGTACACCGGCAAAACCGACGACGTTAAAAATGAAAATATGATCTATTTCTATGTCGATCTGCCCGACAACAAGACCGCGTATGAATATTACAAACTTGAAGCCGACGATTACGCGGAAGACGAGGAACAGCTCATCCAATTGTCCGCCTTTATTTTGTGCGTGAACGAATCCGCCCCGGTCCCCGCCGAGCGCCCGTATATAGCCAAAGCGAACGTAATTTCGGGATACGGAGCCTCAATAATCGAAGCCCCCGATTTCGACTCGGGCAAATACTACGAATCAAACGCGGGCGACGGCGCCCACGACTGCAGGCCGGAGGAAGAAGTGCAGACCCAGTATTGCGGAGCGGATTACAGCGGCAGGATGGATGAAAACGACAAGCCGCTGGACGGCGGCCGGATCGGCTGTATCGGATGGACGGCGGCGGGCGAATGGGTGCAGTACACAATCACCGTAAAAAGGGACGGGATCTATCGCTTTGACGCCTGGGTCGCCTCGGGCGTAGACCCGGCCGGCGCGGTGGAACTGTATCTTAACGGCGACGGCAATTTGATCGGGGCGGCCGGTTCAGTCAACGAAGGCTGGCAGGCTTACTCCAAGGTCACGGCCGGAAGCGCGGAAATGACCGCGGGAGAGCACGTGCTCAAAGCTTTGTTTCCGACCGGGGCGATAAATCTGCAGGCTGTCGAAGTCGTCCGGACGGGCGACATCGTAATTCCCACCGAAGAAGCGCCGATCGCCGAAGAAAGCGAAGCAGACGAAGCCGCCGGCCCCGCGGCAGAAGCCGCCGCCGTCGATGAAGACAATGAGGGCGGCGCCCCGCTTGTCATATTTGTCGCCATCGGAGCGGGCTTGATTGTGATTATAGTTGTGGCCTTAGTGTTTGCGACCAAAAAGAAAAAATAGTATTCATTGGGGCGCGAACATGACTTTTACGCTGTTTTGGCCGTCCATGCACACGCCGAAAGCCTCGATATAGTCCTTTAATTGATAACGATGCGTGACGATTCCGTCAGTTTTCAATTCTTTGGAGGCGATCTTTTCGATGACGGGCGGAAAACAATCCGGGCTGAGGCTGACCCCGTATATGTCGAGCTCCTTCCCGTCGCCGACGACGCTCCAGTTGCAGCTCACCGGCTCATTGAACACGGAAAATTCGACAAAACGCCCCCCTTTGCATATGGCTTCCAATCCCTGCGTCACCGAAGCCGGATGGCCCGTCGCCTCTATATACACATCGCAGCCATAGCCTTTGGTCATATCCAGGATCTCTTTTGCCGCGTCTGTCCCGCCGGGATTTATAACCGTGTCCGCGCCGAAACCCAGAGCGCGCGAAAGCCTCGCCTCAAACAGATCCAAAGCCACGAGTTTTGCCGGATTTTTTGATTTCGCCGCGGTTATCATGCCCAGCCCCAGCGGTCCGCAGCCCGAAATCACCACAAAATCCTGTTTTTGTATTTTTGCCCGCTCGACCGCGTGATATGAGCACGAATACGGCTCGATCAGCACCGCGGCCTCAAGCGGCATATCCTCGGGTATCCTATACACCCTCGCCGTCTTTGGAAGCAGGGCGTATTGGGCGAAGCCTCCGTTCAGATAATATTTGAAGCCGAACACGTCGTGTTTTTGGCACAGCGAATAGCGCCCGTTTTCGCAGTATCTGCAGTTTCCGCACGGGGCTATCTGCTCGACGGCGACCCTGTCCCCCAAATGAAACCCTTTGGCCCCGCCCTGCCCGATTTCCACGATTCTCCCGACAAATTCGTGGCCTCCGATCGCGGGGGCCTCGAGATACGGCGGCTTTGTGTCGCTGCCCCAAAAAACCTCCCCGCCCGTATACGCCTTTATATCCCCGGCGCATATCCCGCAGCCCTCGACTTTGAGCAGCAGTTCCCCCGCTTTTTTCGC
>WQXD01000384.1 GCA_009785015.1 Oscillospiraceae bacterium
AAGAGCCGGAGATGACGTTTATGACGTTGTCCTCGCTCATTTATTAGAAGTTGCCCCGCTTGCACAGGACGGAAGCATATCCGATATATTTCAGATGCCTGTTCTCGATTTTGAAAAGCCCTGGTGGAATCAGAACTGCGCGCGCGATTTATCAATAGGCAACAGGCTATTCGTTATGCAGGGGGATTTGCTTATTTTAGATAATGACGCTATGGAAGCGATGATTTTTAATAAAGCTCTGCTGAGGGACCATAATTTAGAAAATCCGTATGATATAGTAAGAAGAGGCGAATGGACGTTTGATAAATTATATGATATGAGCAGGGGAGTTTCGCAGGATTTAAACGGCGACGGCGCGATGTATATAAAAGACGACCGGTTCGGGCTGATACTTCAGGCAGATACTGATATATCTTTTATAGTATCCGGCGGCGAACGAATCGTTTCTAAAGATGCGGACGATTTGCCTGTGATTACTTTCGGCTCTGAAAGAAGCTACAGGATTACGGACATAATTTCAAGAATGATGTTCGACGAAGAAAACGTTGTGAATCTTCACAGGTATATGGGAGAATTCGGCATATATGACGAACAAGTTAAAATGATGGAAGAAAACAGGGCTTTGTTCTCATGGATAAGAATGAGAATAGTCGAAAGGCTGCGCGGAATGGAAACCGATTTCGGCATACTGCCCCTGCCTAAATTAGATAAAGAACAGCAGAATTATTATACTCACATGAATCCGCATACCGGAGCCGGCATAGCTATACCCCGCACTAACGTGAATCTTGAGCGGACCGGAATGATACTTGAAGATTTAAGCGCGGAATCAAGATATACGCTGAAACCTGCTTATTATGACCTTAACTTGCAGGGCAAATTTATGAGAGATGATGAAAGCCGCGAAATGCTCGATATAATATTAGCTAACACTGTTTATGATATAGGCTATATTTATGATTTCGGTAATTTTGCAATGACAGTCGTATGGTTTGGCACGAATAAAAATGCAGACCACGCGTCTGCTTTTGACAGACATGAGCAGAGAATGCAAAGAGATATAGACAGAACAATAGAAGCGTATGCAAATTTAGATTAAGTATGTATGGGCGACTCTGACGGTCGCCTCTGCAATTTTATATTTTTTGCAAATCTTTGATGAAAACCCATGAAAAAATCTCGCGCAGTAAAATTCTTTCGCCGCTTGTCTGCATAATCGTATGCTCGCGTGATTTTACCCAGTCGGGTATCGTTTGTCCTGTCGCGTAAATCTTCGCATCTTGTTTAATTTTAACTTTGTCGCCGGATTTGAATGACGGGGCAGCAAAAATTTTTAAATTTTCGGGCTGCGCATTTTCCGCTAAGACGGCAGAAAGTATACGCAGGATTTTCTCGCCGTAACCCGCTCCCGCAGCCCAGCCTTTGCCTTGCGGATTTTCTTGTATGCCGAGCCATTCGGCATACGGCGCGACGCCGCGCTGAACAAACCGGAAACGCGGGCTCTCGTTTGGGTTTGCCAACGGTTCTGCGTTAGCATAAGCTTTAAGATGATGTATCTGCGCTCTTATGCCGATTTGCGGGGTAGGGAAGCTGTTGCCTTTCATGCCGTTCTGCGTTACGCCCATCCCGCAGAAATTATTTTGCTCAAGCGTCACCGCGCTGCCCGCGAATCTAAAATTTCCGGTTTCAAGGCATGATTGCGCGAAAGCTATATCGCCGCGTATGCTTTCGATTCTGCTTTCGGAGATAAAAATACCGGCAAAATCGGGAGCGTCGGGATTTATGCGCTTAATATATGCCCGCATCTGTTCGGCGGTTGCAATAGCTGTGCCGGCGATAGCAGTCAAGCCTGACTCGCCGGAAATAAAATTTTTGACTTTGCTGATAAAAATATCCCAGTTATACGGTCTGTTATTGCGTATCATCTGCGGGCAGTTTTTGCCGGTCCATCTGTTATGCTGTACGACGTTTTCAGGAGATATATTATATTTTTTGCAAAGTATTGCCGTAAGGCGCGCGGCGTTGTCAGTCGCGCTCCGCAAATCTCCGTCGCTGTTCATGCAGATTTCGATACCGATAGATTGCCTGTTGCCTGCACCTGCGCCATCGCCCGCGTGGAACGCGTCCTCATTGTCAGGCAGATGCTGATACGCGCCGGACTCATCGGCGGTATAATGCCAGCTAACAGGCAAACCCGCCGCTATGTCGCCTTTTAGATAAACTGCGTGGTTCTTCGCGCCCGAGCCTTTGTTCGCGTTTCCTGTATTATGAATTGTGATAAAACGCATAGGGTTAACCCTGCCGGGTCTGTTCCTGCGTCCCGCAGGGATAAAATCCTGTATAATATTCATTTTTTATTCCTTTCAATTTTAAAATTTAACATAAAATAACCCCAACTTTTATTTATCAGTTGAGGTTATTTTTTATTTAGAATATTTCACATTATTATTATATCACAAATCCATATTACATGGTATTACGCGTTAAAATTTATTATTCGGAATATCTATTTGCAGGTATCTTGAAAATTACCGGCGCGGAAGGGGGCATCTTTGCAGTTGCAGCCGTTCTGATATATAAATTAAAAAATCTGTTGCTTCCCGTTCCTTCTGATTGCAATCCTTCAAAAACAGCCGCTAATTGCGAATATGGAACAGCCCCTCTCGGGCAAGTATTCCATTCCCAGCCGTCGCCGTCTTCTCCGTCTGATATTTCGTTTGGACCTGCGCTCCATTCCATTCTCGCGGTAAATCCGGTTAAAATCTGCCTTCTTTCATTATCTCTGATTCTCGGCGCTCTTCCGGCTTTCGGTATCTTTATTCTAAACGCCGGCGACGCGAATCTTGCGTTTGAATCCTCAGCAGGTTTAAATCTTATTTCGATTGTACCGCCAAGAGGGAACAGCGCCGGCGACACGATTATTCCGTCAGTATTTTCTTCGTCGGTCGTTAACGTTGCCGTTGACCACTGCGAAATCCCTCCGACTCTGTAGAGTACATCCTGAGTGCCGCCTGCTATTTTAATCATGCCATTATTATAGCTCACGCTTCTTCTGTCTGCCGTAGACAGCGTCTGCCGTGTTCCAAGCGGTCTCATTTGGCGGTCATCTTCGCTATAAAATCCGTCGTCATCCATTTCCGCGTCAACTAAACGCACAGCTAATCTATATTCGCCGCTTCTGGGTATAAGCTTGCTTATATCAATTTCGCTTCCCATAACAGGCAGCCATCTTTCGTTTCTATGATTACTGCCGTCCTGAACTGCCCTGAGCGCGTACATATATTGCGGCTGCCCGGTGAACGTATAGACATTGGCTGATTTATTGCTGCTCACAGTTTGAAATTCTTCTATCATGATTACTTCTCTGTCAGGGTCTATTACAAGGTCAAATTCTCCGCCGAGTTCATTTACAATAACTCTGAAATAAACCGTCATCG